>JAUVJO010000026.1 GCA_030592345.1 Deltaproteobacteria bacterium | reverse complement strand
TTAACCTCTTTTGCGAGGCCTTAAGAAATTGACCTACCATAGAACCGGCAGAGGAGCCTATCATTACGATAGGACCTTCTCTGCCCACTGAACTGCCAGAACCTATACAGATAGCCGAAACGAGCATCTTTAGAAAAGTCAATCTTGCCCTGATCCGCCCTCCTTTCAGGACCAGTGCCTCCATTACCTCAGGCACGCCATGACCTTTTGCTTCCTTAGCGAAAAAATAGATAATAGGCCCAGCTATAGCCCCCCCTAGAGCAGGTATAAGAATTTTAAGGTAAAAAGGAACAGTATGACAGAAGGTAAGAAAATCATTTGGATTCTGATAAAAAATATTCTGGAAGAACTTTATTAGAAACCGAAACGCAATTGCCCCCAAGCCGCCAATTGCCCCAATAAATATGGCTAATAAGAAATTGACCACACGTTGACTGATTTTTGGGCTAAGGAGCAGATTTCTTATTGTTCTTGTGGGCATGTTGTGATTAGACGCTTCTAAGCTTTTGCAAGCTATTGAAAGTAAAAGAATCTTTTGAGGCCCGAGTTTGGTGCCTCTGGCTGATCTTGTCATAAACCAGTACTACAGGACAAGTTTCTTAATCTCATACAATTTTTTTTGCCTGTGTACTATAGTATTTTGGATTTCGGATTGAGGATTTAAATATTAAGCGGGTATCTCATACTTTACCCCGGTTATTTAATTGCAGAACCTATTGTTATTATAGATAATTCTATAACTAGCTGATTTTGGTGCTGGATATTATAACTATTTCAATATATAAATTAATTGACAAGGACGAATAGAACGCTGTCGAAATCAGTTGCCGTTTTTGAGTGAACACCTCTCATGAAAGCCGAGATAGAAAAAATAATCCATTCTGATAAGGCCGTCCAAAAAAAGGTTGAGGCGGCTAAGATTGAAGCGCAAAATATACTGGCTCGGGCTCAACAACAAGCAAGAGAAATCATTGCTCAGAAGGAGAATGAACTTGCGGCATTAAGAAAAGAGGAGTTAGAAAGCATCTTATCAGAAGCACGGACAAAGGCTCGGGGTGTTTTGGAAGAAACGGATCGCTATCTTGAAAGGCTGCGCGATAAGAAGGAAGAACATCTTGAAGGGCTAATGAACGATCTTCTCAAGGAGGTAATAGGCTCTTGATTGCCAGAGTCCTCAAGTATTCGTTTGCGCAGGCCAAAACCAGAGCTTTAAAAGGGAGGCTTTTAAGCGCTGAAGACTGGCACTTTCTTTTGAGGTGTAAGAACCCGGAGGACGTCTTGAAGTACCTTAGTGGCACAGACTATGCTGCGGCCTTATCCCATCTTCCCAAAGGAAAACCTGATGCCAAAGTTTTATCGCTAGCTCTATACGATGAACTTTTCAGAGACTATGCTAAACTCCTAAAAGCGGTCCCTAAGAAAAGTTCTTCTCTGCTGAAGGCCCTTCTCTCGCGTTATGAAGCAGAAAACCTAAAAACCATCCTGCGTGGGATTTGGGAAGGAAAATCTCCTTCTGAGATAAGATTTTATCTGTATCATTTGGGGAGTCTTTCCCGCTTGCCCGTTGCAGGGCTTTTACGGGTTCAAAAAATCCCTCCTGCCATCGAACTTCTGAAATCGACGATTTTTTACTCGCCCTTAGTTCATGCATTGCCTCAATTCAAAGCCCAGGGAAAGCTATTCCCCTTAGAGGTTGCCATTGACATCACCGTTTTGGGGCACATTGTGGAGGTTTTAAAGTCCTTGGGCGGCCATGATCGCAAGGGAACAGAGGTCTTAATCGGTGAACTCATCGACTCTGAGAATTTGTGTTGGTTGGCCAGATTCCGCCATTCTTACGGACTTTCACCGGAAGAGATAATAAACTATGTCCTGCCGGGCGGAAAGCGTCTCGGGATTCGGGATCTGGGGACCCTTGCAAGAAGCCGTGACCTGACATCATTCTTGGAGGCCTTGCCGCAGCCATATAGAGTAGCCCTGAGGCAGGCCAAAGATTGGCCTGAGATTCAACCCCTTTTCCAGAGATGGTTCCTGGTTCAGCTTTATGAAGTCTTTCGGAAAGACCCCTTTCAAATCAGATTGCAGCTATCTTATCTTCTTCTGAGGGAAATCGAGGTAAAGGCTCTAGACGGTCTTGTGTCAGCATTGAATCTTGGGGAACCAATAGAAGAGTTCCTTGAATTCATAAGTCTTCCGGTAATAGGAGGCGTTCGTGTTTAAGCCTGAAAGGCTAGTCAGAATCACGATTCAGGTTCCAGCGCAGTTCATATCTGTTGCCACGGCTACGCTTGCCAGGTTTAAGTTGCTTCATTTGGTAAGAATAGGGGAGACCCATCTGGGCCATCTCGGATACGTGGCCGAGACTGATGGGGATCTTCTCGAGGAGTTTGAAGGGCTTTTTAAGGGAATCAAAGTCCTTTTAGAAGCCCTGGAAATTCGCCCTGAACCCGTCGCTTTAAGTGAGCTTATCATTCCCGAAAAAGAGATTTTTAAGACCAGAGAACGTCTCGGCGAGGTGACACAAGAAGTTGAATCGGTTATGAACGATTTGAGAATCACTAGAGAGAAGCTTCTTGAGAAAGAAACACTACGAGACAAACTTGACTTCTTGCCACCTGATCTTGATCTTTCACGCCTGCTGAGTTGTCAGTTTGTGAACTGGATGATTGGCCTGGTGCCTGCCAGGGGTCTCGAAAAGCTTCAGGAAAGCCTATTGGAAGTTCATCGTGCCTTTATCCATATTGGCACTTTGGGTCAAAGAGCCGTTATCTTGGTTTTTGGTTTGAGAGGAGATTGGCCCATCTTTGAGAGAGCTCTAAGAGGCGCTTTTTTTGAAAAGATCGAAATCCCCACCCAGGTTTCAGGGACAGCGGCAGAGATGATGGAAAACCTCCGATCAGAAATCGCAGAACTCGGAGAGAAAAAGAAAGAATTGTCTCGGCAAAGCGAGATCTTTCAAAAGAAGTTTGGGGCAGAACTTTTGATTCTCAAGGAAAAAATCATTCAATCTCGAAACATACTCTCGGCCCGCCGGCACTTTGGAAAGATAGACAAGAGCTATCTTATTTCCGGTTGGATTCCGGAAAGGCTTTTCGAAGCTCTTAAAGAAGAGTTGACCAAGGCCACCCAGGGGCAGGTGGTCATTGAAAAAGTGGACCCTGATGATCTTAGAGAGGTGCGAGAAGGAATCATAAGAATTCCGATCCTCTTTAACAATCCAATGCTGATCAGCCCTTTTGAAAGGCTGAGCGGTCTTTATGGGACCCCGCGTTACAAGGAGGTGGAGCCGACCATCTTTTTTGCCCTCAGCTTTCTTCTGATGTTTGGCATGATGTTCGGTGATGTCGGCCATGGCGCGGTCCTCTTTTTTCTGGGCCACCTCATCTTCCGACGTTTTTATAAGTATGTGGATTACGGAATAATTCTTATGGAGTGCGGTATCGTTTCAGCCCTTTTCGGCTTTCTCTATGGGAGCATCTTCGGGCTTGAAGACGTTATTCCGGCCGTGTGGTTCAGACCCATGGACAATATCTCTTATTTTATTAAAGTAGTCCTCGCTTTAGGGGTGGCGATGGTGAGTTTAGGGGTCGTGTTGAATCTTATCAATGCCCTGAGGTTAAGAGAATACGAGGGCTTGCTCAGCACTACTGGTTTGGCCGGAGGACTTTTCTACTGGGCACTTGTAGGGCTGGGCGTGAAATATCTAATCACAGGAAAACTGGTCCCGGCAGAGCTGACCGTTTTTGGATGGGTGGCTGCCGTGCTGATGACAATCATCATCCTTCATCGCCCCCTTTATCTTCTAATGGTCAAGAAAGAACGTATCGGAGAGGTTGTCAAGAAAGAGGGGTTTTTCACTGAGATTGTGGAATCCATCGTAGAGCTTTTTGATGGTCTCATTCGCTACGTGGCAAATACGATTTCCTTTATCAGGGTAGCGGCCTTTGCCTTGGCCCATGCGGCTCTTTTTATAGCCGTCTTTTCCATTGCCGATCTCGTGGCGCACGAAAAAGGTGGAGGTGTATTGTATTGGCTGGCGCTCGCAGTCGGCAACGTGGTAATCATCCTTCTTGAAGGATTGGTAGTTTCGATTCAGGCGGTGCGGCTGGAGTATTATGAATTCTTCAGTAAGTTTTTCAGAGGTGGCGGCGAGAAATTTAGGTCCTTTGATCGAGAAATCGGCTCAGAAGAAAGGAGGTTGTGATGTTCGTCTTCAAAGCCTTCAAAAGGAAGGGACATATGAAATTTCACATGTATATCCTGATGCTTTTTTCTCTTATGCTCTCTCCTGCTGTGGCCTTTGCTGAACAGGTTGCAGCCCAGGGCAATTCTTCGGTCGGCTGGGGCTATCTGGCAGCGGCCATCGCTGTTGGCGCGGCAGCGTTGGGTGCGGGCCTGGCCGTGGCCGTGGTAGGTTCAGCCGCTATGGGGGCTATGAGTGAAAAACCGGAGCTTGCCGGCCGCGCCTTGATATTCATCGGATTGGCCGAGGGGATCGCAATCTATGGCTTGATTGTGGCCGTCATGATTCTGGGGAAGCTATGAAGATCTTTGTTCTTGCAGATCCTGAAACCTACCTGGCCTTTGCCTTGGCCGGGATAGAGGGTCAGGCCGTGCATTCCGGAGCTGAGGTTCTCCCCTTGCTGGAGAGTTTAGACCGTAAAGAAACAGGTCTTGTCCTTATTACAGAACGTCTGGCCGAAAAGAATCGGGAAGTGATTGACAGGATACTCCTTGAGCATGGTGGTCCACTTATCCTTGAGATTCCTGATACCAAAGGGCCGGCATCCGGGAAAGAGAAGGCCACCGAACGAATCCTTTCCCTTCTCAGGAGATAGATATGCCCATCTGGGGTGAAGTGGAACTCTTTTGTCGGGCCATTCTTGATGAGGGCCGCAAAGAGGCGGACAATATCCTGACACGGGCTAAAGCCGAGGCCGAAAGAGTTATTACCGGAGCCCAGGGGCTGGCTGAAAAAGAGCTGCAGGAAAAGATTGTTGCTCAAAGGAGTGAGGCCTACATGGGGGCCAAGCGGCTGGTGGACTCTACTGAGCTTGAGGCCAAAAAGCGGATCATCGCCTTTCGAGAACAGCTCATACAGGAAATCTTCAGGGCCTTGGAACTGCGCTTAAGAAAGATAAGCGATCAGCCGGAATATCCTGATTTCTTATTGTCAACCATAAGAGAAGGAATCCGCTCTCTTCCAGGTAAGGAATTCGTTATCGAGTTAAAACAGGAGGATTTGGAGCTTGTAAAGGAAAAGACCGAGGCCCTGGGCAGGGAGCTGTCGGCAAAGATCGAGCTGAGGACCTTACCTTCGATCGAGGGAGGTTCGCGGATTTATACTGCCGATCGGCGTCTGCTTTATGACAACAGCCTCTTAGCACGGCTTAAACGTCGTGAAGATGAGATTCGACAGCAAATCTGGAAAAAAATCTTTGGAACGGAAACAAACAGAACTTAGCTCCGCTTCGCTCCGCAATTGGAATGTTGGAATGATGGGTTTAGTGGAAGATGTCAAAAACTAGAAAGGCCATTATCAACGAGATTAACGGCCCTGTCATAAAAGTCAGGCAGGCCTATGGATTCTCCATGAACGAAATGGTCGTAATCGGTGAAGAGAAGCTCCTGGGAGAGGTGATCGAGCTTTACGGAGACCAGGCCACCATCCAGGTCTATGAAGATACAACCGGTCTTAAGCCCGGAACATCGGTCCATGGGCAGGGGTTACCCCTATTCACCGAGTTGGGACCAGGTATTGTAGGCCATGTTTTTGATGGAATCCAGAGACCGCTTTCGGTCATGTACCAGGATTCAGGGCCTTTTATCAGACGAGGCAAAGCAGGAGAGGCTCTTAATCGCGACAAGGCCTGGGCCTTCAAACCCAAAACAGGGTCTGGTGAAAGGGTCTCCCCCGGCCAGGTGATCGGCGACGTTGAGGAGACGGATCGCGTTGTTCACCGGATCATGGTTCCCCCGAATCTAAGCGGTCGGCTCCTGGAGATCGCCCCAGAAGGCCCTTACACCATTGAGGAAAAGATAGCCCTTTTGGAAGATGAAAAGGGAGAAACCCAGGAAATCAAGCTCTACCAGAAATGGCCGGTGAGACGAATCAGGCCTTATCAAAAGCGTATTCTTCCCAGTGAGCCTCTTTTTACCGGTCAGCGGGTGATCGATTTTTTCTTTCCTTTAGCCAAGGGGGGGACTGCTGCCATCCCCGGAGGATTCGGAACAGGCAAGACCATTACCCAACATCAGCTCTCCAAATGGGTTGATGCCGATATCATCGTCTATATCGGATGCGGCGAGAGAGGCAACGAGATGGCAGGCGTTCTCATGGATTTTCCGAAACTCCTTGATCCCCGAACCGGAAGGCCTCTTATTGAAAGAACGATCTTTATTGCCAATACCTCCGATATGCCTGTCGCCGCCAGAGAAGCCAGTATTTATACCGGTATCACCATTGCCGAATACTACCGGGACATGGGGTATCACGTGGCTTTGATGGCCGATTCCACCAGTCGCTGGGCCGAAGCCTTGAGGGAAATTGCCGGCAGGATGGAAGAGATGCCGGCAGAAGAAGGGTTCCCGGCTTACCTTGCCTCAAGGCTTGCCGAATTTTATGAAAGGGCAGGGGCTGTCATCACCGGCGGCGGAGAGACGGGTTCGGTCTCGGTGATTGGCGCCGTGTCTCCTCCCGGGAGCGATTTTTCAGAACCGGTTACCCAACATACCAAGAGGTATGTCAGCACTTTCTGGGCCCTGGATAAGGAACTCGCCAGTGCTCGCTATTTCCCGGCAATCAACTATCTCGACAGCTACAGTGGTTACGTGGAATCGGTTGCTCTATGGTGGAAGAAAAAAGCGGATTTTGACTGGACTGATCTCAGGAGTCAGGCGTTGGCCATCCTCAAGGAAGATGCAAAGCTCATGAATATCGTCAAACTCATCGGTGAGGATGCCCTGCCAGGTGATCAAAAGGTGATCTTCCACGGAGCGAGACTCATAAAAGAGGATTTTTTGCAACAAAGCGCCTTTGATTCCGTAGACACTTACTCTCCCGCCGGAAAACAGGTCCTGATGCTCCGGATTATCCTGAGATTTATTGAGAGGATGAAGGAGACCGTGGCAGCCCATCGTATCCCGGTCTACCGGATAATGGAAGTTCCTGTCCTGGAGGAGATGGAACGGATGAAGTACACTTACAAGGGAGATGATCTAAAGCCTTTCAAGGATATTCTGAAACGCCTTGAAGAGGAATTTGATGATCTCCTCAAGAGGGAGGCTTAGAATTGCCTGCCAGAACCGGACTTGAATACCTGGGCCTCGTTCGAGTACAAGGGCCTTTGATCTTTGTTAAAGGGATCGCCAACATTGGTTTTGGCGAGATGGCTGAAGTCGTTACTTCAGAGGGTGAGGTTCGGCTTGGGCGGGTGCTGTCCATCTCCGACGATCTGGCCGTTGTAGAAGTCTTTGAGGGGACGGCCGGCCTTTCCGGATCGGAGTCCAAAGTGCGATTTCTGGGTCGTCCTTTTGAGTATCGTGTTTCTGCTGAGGAGGTATTGGGCCGCATCTTTGATGGCCTGGGAAGACCCCTTGATGGTGGCCCACCGCCAATAGCAGGGCAAACTCGCGACATAAATGGCCTCCCTATTAATCCTGTGGCCCGGGTCTATCCTCAAGATTTTATCCAGACAGGGATTTCAGCCATTGATGGCCTGAATGTCCTGGTGAGAGGTCAAAAGCTGCCGATATTTTCAGGAAGCGGCCTTCCACACGCTCAACTCTCCGCCCAGATCGTCCGGCAGACCAGGCTCCTTGAGAAAGAAGAAAGATTTGCCATTGTCTTTGCCGCCATGGGGACCAAACATGAAGAAGCTCAATTTTTCCGGAACGACTTTGAGGAAAGCGGTAGTCTCAAAAACGTTGTCATGTTTCTCAATCTGGCTGATGATCCTTCCATTGAAAGGCTGATAACCCCCAGGATTGCCTTAACAGTAGCCGAGCATCTCGCCTTTGAGGAAGATATGCATGTTCTCGTAATCCTGACCGACATGACGAACTATTGCGAAGCCTTAAGAGAAGTAGCCACTTCCAAGGGCGAGGTCCCCAGCAGAAAGGGCTATCCTGGGTATCTGTACAGCGATCTGGCCTCTATTTATGAGAGGGCAGGCAGAATCGCCACAGCCAAGGGGTCGATTACCCAGATCGCCATTCTTACTATGCCCGATGACGATATCACCCACCCCATTCCGGATCTTACCGGTTATATCACCGAAGGGCAGATCGTTCTTGACCGTGGCCTTTTTCAGAAGGGAATCTACCCGCCCATCAATGTCCTGCCCTCTCTATCGCGCCTTATGAGCGACGGCATAGGGGAAGGACGGACAAGAGAAGATCATCAAAACTTAGCCAGCCAGGTCTATGCCCTGTATGCCCAGGCAAAACGAGTGGAAAGGCTTGCATCTATTATTGGAGAAGAAGATCTTACCGGTCGTGACCGGCTTTTTCTTAGATTTTCCAATGAATTTGAAGGACGATTCATCAAACAAGGCCCTTATGAAAACAGAACCATCTTTGAAACCCTTGATCTTGGATGGGAACTGGGCATGATTTTTCCGTCAAGGGATCTTACGAGGGTGAAACCAGAAGAAATCCAAAAATATGGAAAGACTACCCTTTTCAGTCAACAAAAGTAACCTCCTGCGCCTAGAAGAAGAGCTTTCTTTTGCCAAAGAGGGCCTGGAAATTCTAGATGAGAAGAAAGAGGCATTAATGGTTCACATCAGCACCTTGTCCACAAAGGCTGAGCGGGGGAGAGCCAGGGTAAATGAGGCGCTGGAAAAGTCTTACGGCTATCTTCGAGAGGCGATTTTGATTGATGGCCGCCTTGCCTGTGAACGGGCCTCGCTTGGCGCCTTCCTGGGAGAGGAGGTCGAGATCAAGGAAAAGAGCTTCATGGGAGTTGCCCTTCCTGAAGTGAGGATAGGGATTCCAAAACTTTCGCCTTCTTATGGTTTTCATGGAACTGGAGCAGCTATGGATTTAGTTCTGAAAACCATTTATCAAGGTATGGAGATTATTGCCGAGTTGGCCGAAATTGAGGTGGGACTTTTTCGCTTGGTAGCAGAGATTAAAAAGACCTTGAAGCGCCTGAACGCCTTGCAAAATATACATATCCCCCTTTATGCGTCAACCGTCAAGTATGTCGAAGAAAATTTGGAGGAAAAGGAGAGAGAATTCCTTTTCCAATTGAAACGGCAAAAAGAGCGCCGGAAAGAGATAGAGCATGGGACTTTTTGATAAGATCTTAGTTCCTGTAGATGGTTCGCGATACTCCCTTGACGCGGTTCATTTAGCCGCTAAGATAGCCAGATTTCACGGCTCTGAGTTGAAGCTTTTCCATGTTCTTGATCTGTTAGTGGTCGATAAACTGAAAAGCTTTTCAAAAAAAAACAGGGGGTCCATTGGGGAAGAACTGAGACATGATGCCCACGGATTTCTTAAAGACATGGAATATGAGATAAGGAAAGAGAAAGTCGATCTGGAGGTTCTTATCAAAGAGGGTGTGCCCCATGAGGCCATCCTAAAGGAGGCGTCTTCTTGGGGTGCGGAACTTATTGTTATGGGCAAGCTTGGCCGACGAGGCATTTCCCATATCGTTTTAGGCAGCGTGACAGAAAGAGTAGTGGAATTCTCGGATGTGCCTGTATTGGTGGTAAAATGAGTATATGCAAGATGTTGTAGTTATACCTCGAAAGGCCTCAATCTTTATCTTAAAGTCTATATAGGGTAAAGGGATGTGAGGGGGTGGGGGCTGTTGAACTGTTACCTGTTTTGCATGTCAAACGTGTCCTTTGTATGCATGCTCTTAAGATTCTCCGCATGTCCATTTACCAAAGATTTCACACAGAACCCCAATATGTTGCACCACTTTTTCTCTTGACACACAACTCAATTACGGTTATAATTCGGCCCACAAAAAAGCGCGTTCTTATCCACTATCCACAGTAAAGGAGGGAGTAACCAATGGAAGACACCCGAAATAAAATATTGTTGGCTGTTGATGGGTCCGACCAGGCCCTTGAGGCGGTACGGTATGTCAGCCAAGTTCTACCGCACCAACGAACGAAAGTCGTTCTTTTCCATGTTAACATCGAAGCTCCTGCATCGTTTTTGGATTTGGAAAAAACAAAAGAGTTTGGGGCCAAGGCAACTGCAGTAAGAGCGTGGATGGCAGGGCGAGAAAGCGTCATGAAAAAATTTCTTGAAAAAGCGCAGAAAATCCTTGTCAATGCCGGTTATTCCAGTAACGCAGTTACGGTCAAGGCCCAATCGAAGAAAAAGGGTATTGCCAGAGATATTCTTCGGGAGTCACTCAAGGACTTTGGCGCTGTTGTGGTGGGGCGCACTGGAACCAGCGGGGTGAAGGACTTCGTAATTGGAAGCGTGGCCTATAAATTGGTCGGAAAGCTGCATCACCTGCCCGTTGTTGTTGTTGAAGGAAGTCCTTCGCCCAAAAAAATCCTGGTGGCTTTTGACGGTTCTGAAGGGGCGCTGATGGCGGTAGATTGCGCTGGCTCACTGTTGGTTGATCCTGACTGCGAAGTAGCGCTCCGCCATATCATCAGGCATCTTGACATTGAGAAGATGGGGCCAGACCAGATCTTTCCTCCGAAAGACGAAGCAGAATGGCTGGAAACCATGAAAAGAGAAATTGATCCAGCCATGGAAAAAGCCAAAGATCGACTTATCAACGCGGGCTTTACCTCAAGCCGTGTTACTACCAAAATCATTTCCGGCAAAAAGAGCCGGGCCAAGGCGCTTGTAGAGGAAGCCAAGGAGGGTGGCTACGGCACCATTGTGATGGGCAGGCGGGGCCTTAGTGCTGTCCAGGAATTTTTCATGGGTCGTGTCACCACTAAGGTTCTTCATATGGTTGATAACATGGCAGTGTGGATTGTGAGTTGAAGAAGACATCTATCTTCGATACCCTCTGACGGCGCAGGGAGTTCAAGATAAAAAAAATAATCTATTGGCACCGCAGCACTTTTTCCCTTTCCTTCACCTCAGCAGGGGTAGCTTCCCTATATAGTGCCTGACCAAAAACCCTGTGATTTTTGGTCAGAACCTGAAATCCCTGGCCTGACCTGGCTTACATGGGCAGCAGAATTCGAATGCTCGAACGCCCAAAACGACCGAATACCAAGGCCTTTCTTTTGAACATTGGAGAATTTGATATTCGGATTTAATCCTTTCGAACCGGTCCCGGAAAACTTCGTTTTTGTGCCCACGCTGGTAAATCAGTTGCCCGTTCGGTGTATTAACGAGAAGACTCGGGACATCTTCTATTCCCTGGATCGTATCGCACCAAAGAAAGATGAATCCCTATGAATGTTATCGTGGTGGGCTGCGGTCGTTATGGATCTCTTCTGGCCAATCAAGTGAGCTCCCTTGGCCGCAGCGTCGTGGTCATTGACCGCCGGGAGATGGGTTCGGTGGTTTGAATCTCAAGAAAAGGAAACTCCTTACATGTTTCCGGACCGACCGCCGTCGGAAGAAGAATAAAGATTTCTGTCAACAAGACGAGACATAAACTAGGAGGATAGCATGAGAGAAGGAGCGGTTGAAAGGCAATTGAAGATGATCGAGCAGGAAATCGCATTAAACGGTGAAGCGCTGGAATCTCTCAGGCGTGACCAACGGGCAGTGGTAGATTCCCTGCGCCTGGAAGTGGAGACGCTCCGGCGCTGTCTGGAGCGCCTGCATCCCGATTTTAAGGAGTGCCTTGCCGCCGTGCGGGCTGAGGCCACACAGGAGATAGATCCGGAAGCACTATAGTATTGCGGAACTTGGATTTGTGTTTGATGTTGGTTACGGTTGATCTAAAGAGGTTCCAAGTGTTATCGGAGGCATTTGATTATGGATAGGGGGAAGCTCAGTAGAAGGGACAGGCTGGTCAAAGAAAAACGGCATGACACGTACCAGCAGCCAGGCAAGTGGCCGGAGCCAACTGTATGCAGAGAATGTGGCTCCCTGTTTCAGAGTGGGCGTTGGTCCTGGAGGAAACCTCCAAAGCAGGCGCATAAAATCTTGTGTCCCGCTTGCCAGCGGATTGCTGATAACTGCCCGGCAGGATACGTGGAGATCAGAGGGACTTATTTTATTGAACACCGTGAAGAACTCTTGAATCTTATCTTCAGTGAAGAGAAGTTGGAGAAGACAGAGCATCCTATAGAACGGATCATGTCAATCAGCCATGAAGACGACCGTACTGTGGTGACGACCACAGGGGTTCACGTAGCTCGGCGCATTGGAAAAGCCCTGTTGCATGCCTGTCATGGTGATTTATCCATGCAGTATGGTGATGACGAAAACAGCATAAGGGTTTATTGGACTCGGTAATGGAGTAACATGTTTTTTCCGCGCAAATCCAAGATCTTTGACGAGTTGCTTAAACAATCGGCAATCGTCAAAGAAGCGGCCCAGGCATTTCGCAAGATCACGGGCCACTGGGAGCAATTAGAAAACGACTCTTCCGCACTGCAAAGACTGGAACGACAAGCAGACGAATTGGTCCACAGTATTACGGATGATATCGAGAAAACGTTTATTCTACCATTAGATAAAGAGGATATTGCAGATTTGACGGAGTCTTTAGATGATGTGGTGGATAATTTGGAAGAGGCTGTGAACCGCCTCAATATCTACAAGATCTCTGAGGGCAATGACGCGCTGCGGGAGTTTTCGGATTTAATTGAACAATCTGCCGATCACATTCATAAAGGTATATCGCTGATTAAAGATGGCAAAATAGCCTCGGAAGACCTTGCTTCTTGCGGCAAGACGCTTCGCGATCTGGAAACCCAGGGAGATAATGTACACAGAAGAGTCTTGGAAGATCTGATGGGTAACGGGTCCTCTCGATTCTTTAATGTAAATGACTACCTCTCCATACTCAAATGGAAAGAGATCTTCCAAACCCTGGAGGACACATTGGATAAATGTGATCACATTGGCAAACTCTTTTCGAGACTGAGGATAAAGTATATCTAGCGGCTATGGAGCCCGAATTCATTGTATTTGTGTTTGCCATTGTCCTTTCCTATGTTTACGCCTTTGTGGGTGGGTTTACGGACGCGGCCAATGCCATTGCAACATCTGTTGGGTCCCGCGCTCTGTCTCCCCTGACGGCAGTCTTGATGGCCGGAGTTCTTGAGATTCTTGGCGCCTTGACCGGAACGGCGGTTGCGCTGACTATCGGCAAGAGCATTGTGGCGCTGAATTTGATTTCCCTCACCACGGTTGTTGCAGCCTTAATGGGGACAATGGCTTGGAGCCTGTTCACATATTATCTGGGTATTCCGGTTAGCGAAACACACGGATTGGTTGGAGCTCTTGTCGGAGCAGCATTAGCGATAGCCGGGCCAGAGGTCATTCTTTGGGCAGGATTAGCAAAAGTCTTGATTGCGATTGTTGTCTCGCCTTTGTTAGGTTTTGCAGGCGGGGCCGTGTTGATGCATATGATCAATTTTTGCTTTAGTTCCGGTCCAGCACGGAAAATGACCTTAATGTTTAAGAATCTCCAGCGCCTTTCTGCAGCTTTTATGGCTTTCAGCCATGGCCGAAACGATGCCCAAAAACCGATGGGTATTCTGGTCATGGCGCTGGCGCTCCATTTTGGCTGGAAAGATCCTGGCGTGCCCTTTTGGGTTATTTTGAGCATCGGACTAACTGCCGGACTCGGCGTGGCATACGGAGGATGGCGAATTATCAAAACCTTGGGCATGAAGCTTGCCCCCCTGGCACCTGAACAGGGCTTTGCAGCAGAAACCTCTGCGGCTTGCGGGTTGCAGTTGGCCTCTGTCTTTGGTATCCCGGTTTCTACAACGCACATCATTGCTTCGTCAATTGTGGGAGCGGGCGTAGCTCGTCGATTCTCAAGTGTTCGCTGGGGTCTTGCTTTTGATATTGTGCTTTCCTGGATTTTAACGCTGCCAGCCACTGTAGCCCTAGGGTGGTTCTTCAGCAGGCTGCTTGGCTTGGTATTTTTCCCTTGATTTTAGGTTCTTTGATCGCTTCAACAGTTACTCTGCCCTTAGTGCCTCGATTGGATCCAGATTTGCAGCATGGCAGGCGGGCAGAACCCCGGCTAAAAGACCTATCAAAGCAGCCAGGATTTCGGCTAATAGAACATACGACCACGGGGTATGAGTGGGAAGGTCAGGTATAGTGGCCCCAAGTAGCCACGCCCCGCCTGCGCCGATCACAAGACCGGCTAGACCGCCGATACTGGCCAGCGCAACGGCCTCACCTAGAAAAAGGAAAAGTATCTGTTTGCGGCCTGCGCCGATGGCACGGAGCAGCCCGATTTCCCCTGTCCGTTCATTCACCGCAATGGTCATGATGGTTAAGATACCGACAGCACCAACCAGAAGTGAAATCCCTCCTAATGCACCCACCGCCAGGGTGAGTATGTTGAGCACCGAGCCCAGTATATCCAGCATCTGTTCCTGGGTGGTGATGGTGAAGTCTTCTGCGCCGTGCCTGGCGATAAGGATTCCTTTGATTTTCTTTGCGATCTCGTCTGCACTACTTCCGGCGGCATATACCAGATCAATTTCCATCAGGCTTTCCCGGTCGAACATAGCCAGGGCCCTGGCCGCTGGGATATAGACTGCGTCATCCAGATCAAAGCCAAGCATTTGACCTTTTGATTCCATAATGCCAATAACACGGTACCGCTCCCCACCAATACGAATACGCCGGCCAAGGGGAGTTTCGCTGCCGAAAAGCTCATCCCGTAGCTTGCTCCCCAACACAGCAAAAGCGCGTGCAGCACGCGGATCATCATCCGGAAGGAAACGGCCCATCGCGACTTTAATCTGCCATACTGACGGTACATCAGAGCCAACACCGAAGATATAGCTGCGCCTGCTGCGGTTGCCGAATTCCACCGGAGCATTTCCCTGCACAAAGGGAGCCACTCCAAGAACCCTGTGGATTCGCTTAAGCGCCAGTGCGTCGTCCAAACTCAAAGGTCGTACGTTGCTGATAATAGCACCGGATATACCTGTGGTGGTGGTTTTGCCAGGCGTAACAGCCATCAGGTTGGTACCGAACTGGGTGAATTCTGACAGAACGAATTTGTGAACGCCTTTGCCGATGGAAGTGAGCAGCACTACGGAGGCGATGCCCACGGCAATGCCCAACGCAGTGAGAAAGCTTTGCATCCGCCGGCTGAACAAAGAGCCTAGCGCAAGCTTTATGAAATCATTGAGGAGCATAATGTAGATTTTTCGTATGCGTTCACAGTGGTATCTTGAGATACGCAAAAATGATTCACCACAGAGACACAGAGAGCACAGAGGTAAATTTCTTTTGCCCGATCGGGAGACGGCGATCGGGCAAAAAAACGCTGCCCTTCGGGCAATTATCCCACGCCTCGTTGTCTTGACACCACCTTTGTGGCAGCCGTGCAAGCAATTTCACCCGGCGAAGCCGG
>JAUVJO010000371.1 GCA_030592345.1 Deltaproteobacteria bacterium | reverse complement strand
CGGCTTGCACCCTTGGCGAAGGTTTTTGGTTTGCGGCTTGCAGCGAACCGGAGCGACCAGTTATTGGGACTGGAAAGGGCACAGCAAGGGTCTTTTTGATACGTTCGGCAAGATGCTTCCATGCAAGTTCGGTTCCCAAGAGAGAAAGAAGTCGTCCACCCCCGGTGAATGGTATACTCTCTTTGAAGATTTTTGGAGACAAATAGGCGGCGAAGGGTGTCGAAAAGATAACTGAACAAATCATGCCTATTGAATCTTGAGACATACCCCTTACTCATTTATTTGCCCAATTGACCCAATTTTCAACAGCGAGCCCCGGTACTCGTGAGAATTCAGACTCATTGTTTGTGACTAATATGCACTTGAGAGATAGTACGTGTGCAGCGATAAGCATATCGAGAGATCCTATTGTGGTTCCTTGCTTTTCTAAATGGGCTCGTAGTTTACCGTATTCCTGGGCGGCCAGATCATCATATGGCATTATTGCTATTGGCGACAGAAATTCTATGAGAGCTATTTTGTTCTGGTTTATCTTCTGACTTTTCATTACTCCGTATTCCAGTTCACTTTGAGTAATAGAGGAAATACCTATATCTGAAATATCGATTTGCAGAAGATGATTAATCACCTGCTTCGGTTTCTTTTTGATGATATAGATACAGATGTTTGTATCAAGCATAAACTGGATCACAGATCACTCCTTGTCTGTTGGGGTGGCTGTTCTCTCGTTATCATGAAATCGTCGGAAAAATGATCAAGGCTGTTGACAAGCGAAGCCCAAGGATCATCTTTGGGAAAGAGTATGACCAGGCCCTGGAGCTTTTTAACATAAACATCCGTCCCTGGAAAACGGCAGTCCTTGGGAAGTCGCACGGCTTGGCTTCTACCGTTCTTGAAAAGTTGAGCTGTTTTCATTTCAGACCTCCTGTAAATCTAATGATAGATACTTAGATATATACCATTGCTTGGTTCTAGAGTCAAACTGGCACTTGTCAATGGCCGGGGTCAAGTACAAAAAAAGAGAGGCTGCTCATGAGCCAAGATAAAAAACCCCTTGTCACAAGAAACTTCATGAAACAATTGTCCATAGGCGTGGTCAAATCCATACCGCTTGGGGGAGCGTTACTGGAGCAGGTCATTTATGGAACGCTTGACGGCGAAGCGGCTCAAACGAACGCATAAGTCTAAATGTTGTGGGCTTTTTGGAAAAATGGAATTTAATGTCTTGAAATTTATTGTTAAATCGGGTTTTTAGCGCTATATTTAGTGTTATCTTTAAATTTCAGCATGTTAGCTCAAAAACCCACAACTTGTTCTGCTTATGTAAAGGGGGATTCGGAAGAAATGGAAGGGAAATGATGTTGGAAGGTCTCAAGGAGGCATAAGTGATCGTTATCGGAGTGGATACCGGCGGGACGTTTACGGATTTTGTGTTCAAAGCGGGAGACTGCTGGGGAGTATACAAGGTGCTTTCCACCCCTTCCAACCCGGCAATCGCAGTAATGGAAGGGTTAAGTCACGTTGCCGGGGAAAAGAATAAGCAGGTCATCCACGGGTCCACGGTTGCCACCAATGCCATTTTAGAAAGAAAGGGCGCCAAAACGGCCCTCATCACTAATAAGGGCTTTGAAGACATAATTGAAATCGGCAGGCAAAACCGGAGCTGGTTGTATGACCTTGGCTTTCGAAAAGATCCTCATATTGTCCAATCAGATTTCAGATTCGGAATCAAAGGGGGGATCCTCCAAACAGGTGAAGAGCACGAACCATTGAATGCGGCTGAGGCCCGGGAGGTCATCCAGGGGCTCAAAGACCTCAAGGCGGAATCTGTGGCCGTGTGTTTTCTTTTCTCCTATGCAAATTCCTGCACGGGGCATACCTGATAAACCGCAATTCAAAAAAGCAAAGGAAATTGATGAACGACCGCCTGAGGAGGCGTTTCTTGGAGAGAGGGAAGTGATTTTTGACCAGAAGGCCACCAAGACCCGGATTATCGACAGGCACAGACTACTTAGCGGCAACAAAATAGACGGGCCTGCGATTGTTGTTGAGTATTCATCAACCACCGTGATTCCGCCTTTTGCGAATGCCTTGGTTGATGGGTATGGGAATATAATTATGGAGATTGTGGATTGAGGTATAGACTTTCACATATTAAATTTCACTGCGTTATCGGTCGTCGGCGTATTACAATACAGCCTCCTCCCTCTGGCCTTGTGAAATTTAATATGTGAAAGTCTAAAGTATATTTCATGAAAATAAATCCGATCCTTTTGGAGGTTTTCAGGAATCGCTTTTCTTCCATTGCCGAAGAGATGGGCGTGACACTCATGAGAACCGGCTTTTCCCCGAATATCAAGGAAAGGCGCGACTTTTCCTGTGGTGTTTTTGATAAGGAAGGCGAAATGATCGCACAGGCAGCCCATATCCCTGTGCATTTGGGCTCCATGCCCATGTCCGTAAAATCGGCCATTTCAGGCGTTGTATGGGAAGAAGGCGATATGGTCATCCTGAATGACCCCTTCAAAGGGGGGACCCACCTTCCGGACATAACCCTTGTGGCGCCTGTATTTGGCGATGAAGAGATGCCCTGTTTTTATGTGGCCAACAGGGCACATCATGCGGATGTGGGAGGCATGAGTTCGGGCTCCATGCCCCTTTCCAATTCAATATTTCAGGAAGGGATCATCATTCCTCCAACGAAAATTGTGGAAAAGGGAACCATTGACCGGAAGATCATGGCTTTCTCTTAAAAGCAGGTGTATATACAAAAGGTAAGGATAACTCATTAAATTTACATAAGATCAGTGAAGATGTAAAATATGCCTGGTATGATGATAAGACAACTGGCCTAAATCCAAAAGATGGGAGACTGTAACTCAAGTTGACAAAAAGACGGCATATTCCTTTGCCAAGGCCCCTAGATATGATGGATTGGCCCATGAAGTAGGCCCGCTTGCACGGATGTGGATAGAAAACCCTGTAATTACTAAGCATGCAAATAAGTTTTTAGGCATACCTGAACAGAAAGATTTACACTTTAGGGATTTGGGTGAAAAGGCATTTTCTATCTTGGGGCGTATTGTAGCTAGGGCAGAAGAGGGATGGATAGAAGTGCAGGCAATGAAAGGATGGATAATGGAGATAAAGCCTGGTCAGCCAGTATATGTGAAGGCCCCTGTGCCAGAAGAGGGTATAGGCCTTGGTTTAACCGAGGCCCCCCGTGGTTCAGTAGGCCACTGGATGAAGATTAAAGAAAAAAAGATCGACCATTATCAGATTATTGCCCCAACTAGCTGGAATGTCTCACCAAGGGATGATGCGGGCACATCTGGCCCAATTGAGCAGGCATTGATAGGAACGCCTGTAGATGATATCAACAATCCAGTGAACGT
>JAUVJO010000220.1 GCA_030592345.1 Deltaproteobacteria bacterium | reverse complement strand
TGAGTCATGAGCATCAAGAGCAAGGCGCGAAGGCGCGGAATAGCTGGCTATTGCAAGCCTGAGCAACGCGGCTATTGATGTTCATGGCCGGCGAAAAAGTGTCATTTGTGGCCTTTCGAGGTATAACCTCAAGCGAAGCGGTCCTCAAACCTCCAACATAATACTCCTCCTCAACCTCAGGATTATTCAGGATATTTTTCTCCAAGCACGTCCTTTACTTTGGGGACATAGACTGTTTCGAGCCTTTGCTTGATATAGTCTCTGTCAACTTTTTCGCCTTTGCCATAATTTTCTCCCACAACAATATCATACCATGCACGCAGATAGACCTTTCCTACATCAGAATATTCAGGGAGCAAAGGGACCGTGCTATCGCCGTTTAGCGCTATCTGTCTTATGGAAGCATCAAACACATCGGCCATCCAACCTTTGGGAAAGGCATTTTGGAGGTTGGCCAGTATATCTTTTCGGATCGGCATCATGCCAAATACCTTGCACTCGGACAAGTGATGGTCGTAGTTTGTTATCCATTTGGCCAGTGCAACAGAGAGTTCAGGACAGGGGGCTGTCTTTGGAACAGCCCACCACCAACCGGAAGTTGCCGCCTTCTTGTTCCCTGCCCTGTACGGGTAGCCTGTTGGATCAAGTTCAAACGATCCTCCCTTGGGCATTACGGCCACTCCCATATCATCCGGCTCTACCAGATAACCCTGCATGTGAGGATGGGTGCCGCCGTGAATAAAAAAAGAGTCGATTTGGTGCATCATGGCCATAAATACCTTACCGTCCTTCATGGCATTCCAAATCCCGCCACCGGTCCATGGGTCTTGCCACATACCGGGGTTATAGAGCCTGTTTCTTCTGTATACGGCCTCCCATACAAACATATCCACAACCGGGGTGGCAGACATCTTAAGAACATCTTTTGAAGTGCCACCCATCTGGTAGATTCGATCCACTAACCCGACTACGGTGCCACCGTATTTCTTGCCCCTGTGGGCCATACGAGGCATCTTGATCCCGTAATAGGGCGTGTTGGCCCAGTAGTAGCCGACCACAAAGAGATCATAGTAATCCCACAGATTGGGATCTGCCTCCAGTGTGCAGCCAGCAGGTAATCCGTAACCGTTATCTTCCTTGAGTGCTGCATTGATTCTTGCCTCAAATTCCGTCCACCCTTTGACCGCTTCAGCCACTTTGGATTTCAGATAGATCACCATCCTGGTCTCCAGCTTTCGGGGGACATAGTAGAGCTTTCCATTGATGGTGCCAGGCTCGATTGCCTTTGGGTCATACTGAGCCTTCAGTGCCTGCAATTCCTCTTTGCTCATTAAGTCATCATAGGAGGCCATAAACTCTTTGAGCGGTCTTGTCATCTCCAGCGGGACCTTTACAAGGCCGATAGCACGTCTTTTGCTGTCACGTTCCAGTTTCAGCATGACCTCAAGGTCCCAGTATTTGTCAAAAGAAACCACTGTAACCGCTGCATCATATTTCTTTTCAAACGGGGTAATGATCTCTTGTCGAAACCACCGGTCCTGCATGTCCATCATTCTCACGAGCAGGACAAAGGCAGGCCTTTCCTCAGAGAAGACAAGATATGGCTTGCAAGGGAGTGAAAAAACAAGCGTTAGGCTTATGACAAATATTTTCCTAAGAGCCGTCATCTCGATCAGTTTCTTGCGATAGGCCATACCTTATCCTTACCAATGTATCTTGAGGCCGTATTGTTTGTAGTCCTTAAATGACCGATCCCTGGATATGAGACCCATCTTCCGTTGAATCGCTTGCCAGATGATCAAGCGGTCAAACGGGTCTTTATGTGCAAGCCTTGGAAGGTTATGGAAACTTGCCGCCTCATGAGGCGTTACCTGAAGTATATCAAGGCCCATCTTCTCAGCCGCTTCGGGAAGGGCCTCGGGCTGGACATTGATCATTTCAAGTTTTCCAAGGGCGTATTTGAGGGAGATTTCCCAGAATGTTACTACGCTGACGGCAATCTCGTTCTCCTGATCTCTAATCGTTTCTCTTGCCGATTTGCTCAGTTTTTCAGGGCTGAAAGCGGCCCATAAAAAACTGTAGGTGTCCAGTAAACACCTCATGACGATAGAATCTCCCCGTCTGTCAGCTTGAAATCTTTATGAATGATGTATGCCCCGTGATCTTTCAGAAGACCGAGTTTCCTCTCCTGTTTAGGAGTGTAGTGGTCATAGGGCAGGAGTACGTCTACTCTCTTGCGTTTTTTGCCAAAGCTGATGATGATTTCTTCCCCTTTCCTCACCTGCTCCAGAACTTCTGAAAAGCGGGCCTTTAGTTCCCCAACACTCATGCTCTGCATTTGCCCCTCCCAAAAAAGACTTTAACATCACTGTCAGATCAAACAATTTCCTGACAACTTGTCAAGAAAATTGTTTGCCTGGCAATGGGTTTCGATCTTTATTTGACCCGGGTGTTGTCTTGAACTTTGGTGAACTTTGGAGTCGGGTCAAGCTAGGACACAGTCACTCCGAGGCTTCCCATTTGGTTAATACTCGACGAACGACCTCCTCCACTTGTGCGCGGGCGTCCCGTCGCTCATAGCCTTTCATCAGAAGCTCGTCGTACGGTGTTTCGGCGTGTCGGATATGTGCAATAACGGCTATCCTGACTGCGTTTTCATCGAGGCTTTTTGCCGCCGCCGAGCGACCGACCCGACCGCTGTACTTAAGGCAAGCGTGTTCGGCTATGGCAATCTCTCTTTTGGAAGGGCATCGATTGTGCTTTTGGGGGGTCGAGACCACAACATATACTTGACAGGGCATCGGATCGGTGGCACTAGTAGGCATTAATCTCTGTACAATTGCCCTATTAACTTTTGACATGTTCTCGCTTAAAGTATACAGGATCTTTTCAGCTAAGGAATGTGCAAACCTCAACACCACAAGGGGTAATCATGGACAAAACAATGAGCCACCAAGAAAAAAGAGATGCCCTTTTGGAAGTAGTTTTTCGCTCCTCTTTTCAAAGGGGACGATTTAAGCTCTCCTCAGGTAGGGAAAGCGACTTCTATTTAGATGGAAAACAAACAAGCCTCTCTTGGGAAGGCGCGTTGTTGATTGCCGAAATTTTGCTTGAAGAAGCCATAAAGTCCAAGGCCGACTCAATAGGGGGGTTGGCAATAGGAGCTGACCCTTTAATAGGGTCAGTTCTCGCCCTCAGTGCTCTCAAAGGTCATCCGCTCAGAGGCTTTATAGTGAGAAAGGAAGGGCGAAAGGACCACGGATCACAAAGGCTGATTGAAGGCCCGATAAGAAAGGGGGACAGAGTAATAATCGTTGAAGATGTCATTACAACCGGGGGCTCTGCGTACAAAGCCGTAGAAGCTGTCGAGGAATTAGAGTGTGAGGTTGTAAAAATCATCTCACTCGTTGACAGAAATGAGGGCGGGAGGCAGTTCTTTGAGAGCAAAGCGTATGATTATCACCCGATAATAACGATGGACGATATTTTCAAACTAGAAAAAAACCGTCCACGAGAAACATAAGAAGAGTGTGTCTTTTATTTGTTCCCCTCATATTCCTCGGCAAATCTTTGAAAAAATGCCTCCATAAATGCGTTTCGCTCCTCGGCAATACATCGGCCCTCTGCTGTAAGCACGCGGTCTTTAATCCGGGAAAGCTTCAACTTGTATTCCCGATACCCTGTGTCCTCTTCAGTGTAAGGGTCTGTATCCTCAGGCTCGATATTGGGATTGTGCAGCTTCGCCCCAACCTCGCCGGCAAAGAGGAAGGCCCTGCCGATGCCAACAGCACCGATGGCGTCGAGTTTGTCAGCGTCAAAAAGCACTTTGGCCTCCAAGGTCTCTGGGCGGAGGTTTCCGCGGAACCTGTGGGATCGAATGCAGTGGATGATATTGGCCTTCTGATTATCGGACACGGGGTATTCTGCCAACAGCTCACGGGCTATCTCTGCTCCCTTTTGTGCGTGGCAAACCCCACCCCTTGACGCATCTTCATAGGGCCGGCCCACATCATGAAGATAGGCTGCAATCTCTAACACTTCCAGGTCTGCCCGCTCGACCTGGCCGATATGCATGCACAACTTATGCACCCGATGGCTGTGATCCCAGCCGTGGCTGCCACGAGCGTTGGAGAAACACTTCTTGGCAAATTCCTTGATGTCGTCAATGGTGGTTAACACTGTTATATCCGTTATTCCAAATCTGATTTATTGAGTATTGAGCTTCTGCGGTAAAAACTAAAATTGGATTACTATAGACTTTCACATATTAAATTTCACAAGGCCAGAGGGAGGAGGCTGTATTGTAATACGCCGACGACCGATAACGCTGTGAAATTTAATATGTGAAAATCTATATACATCATTTACTACGACCTGAACAGGTGTTAATGTTATCGGCGATTTGCTTACGATTTCATGGGCATTGATCTTTGTTGATGGGGGCAGGGCATGGACTTAAAGGTATTGTTCACCACTTTCGGGATGGTTTTTCTTGCCGAACTGGGAGATAAGACGCAACTGGCTACGCTTTTTTTTGCTGCTGAAAGCAAGTCCCGGCTTGCCGTATTTCTCGGCTCTGCAGGTGCCCTGGTCATAAGTTCCTTGCTGGCAGTGGTCGTTGGCGCTGGCCTGAGCAAATTCGTTCCAGCCGCTCATGTGAAGACAGGGGCTGGCGTGCTC
This sequence comes from Deltaproteobacteria bacterium, assembly GCA_030592345.1. Taxonomy (GTDB): domain Bacteria; phylum Desulfobacterota; class Desulfobacteria; order Desulfobacterales. Next base: position 1,226 of record JAUVJO010000220.1, on the reverse strand, counting down.
TTTGTTCTGCTGGGTATATGGATGATATTTTCTCCTACAGGCAAATAGAGGAAAAACAAAGAGCCCTTACCCTTAAGCTTTCCCCACAAGCTCTTTCAATGCCCCTGCGATCTCCGGGTAACGAAAACTGAAACCTTGATTGAGCAGCTTGGCCGGGATGGCCCTTTGGCCTTCGAGAAGCATAGACCCGAATTCTCCAAGCACGATTCGCAACACAAAAGCAGGCGTCCTCAAAAAGGAGGGCCTGGACATGACCTTTCCCAGGGCCTTTGCCAGGTCCCCATTGCGGACAGGGTTCTGTGAGCAGAAGTTAACCGGCCCGTTGACGTTTTCATTATCAAGAACAAACGTGAATGCATCTAACAGGTCCTCCATGTGAATCCAGGGAAACCACTGATTGCCTTTTCCCAACGGCCCTCCCACATATCTCTTGAAAGCGGGAATCATCCGTCCCAGCGCCCCGCCGGTCTTGCCCAGGACGATACCGAACCGAGTCATCACCACCCGAACGCCTCTGTCTGCCGCTTTGCGGGCTTCGTCTTCCCAATCGATGCAGACCCTTGCCAGAAAATCGTCTCCGGGACTCTCCTCCTCTGTCAATGCTTCATCACCTCGGAAACCATAGTATCCGACTCCTGATGCGCTCACAAGCAGCGTGCCTTTTTCTCCGGGCATGGCTTCCGCCACATTGCGCGTGGTAAGGATACGGCTGTCATAGATAAGCTGTTTGGTCTTATTGTTCCATCGTCTAAAAATCGAGGCCCCGGCCAGGTTGATCACAACGTCGTGACGTGCCACTTCTTCCTGCCATGATCCCTTGACCGCTGTATCCGCAGACACGTATTTGAGCTTGAGGGGCGTATGGGCATTGGGGGCGCGGCCCAAAACGGTAACAGCATGCCCTTTTTCCATAAAGCGAATTGAAAGTTGGGTGCTGATAAACCCAAAACCGCCGGTAATGAGAATCTTCACAGTAGCCTACTTTCTGCCGAGTATCGTGCGGCAAGCAATGTCGGGCGTATCCAGGTTACAGGTGTTAGGCGTCAGAAATGAAAAGCTCAACACCTGAACACTGAAACCTGACCCCCTGAACGATTACGTATATATACCTCGAAAGGCCACAAATAACGATTTTTCGCTGGCAATGAACACCAATAGCTGCGTTGCTCAGGCTTGCAATAGCCTGCTATTCCGCGCCTTCGCGCCTTGCTCTTGATGCTCATTGC
>JAUVJO010000124.1 GCA_030592345.1 Deltaproteobacteria bacterium | reverse complement strand
GGGAATCGGATCGGCAAGGTTTGCCGTGGTGATGAACATAACCTTTGACAAATCAAAGGGCAAATTCAGATAGTGGTCGCTGAAACTGACGTTTTGCTCCGGGTCGAGGACCTCCAGCAGCGCGGCTGCCGGGTCACCGCGAAAATCGGTACCGATTTTGTCCACCTCGTCCATCATGAATACTGGGTTGTTCGTTCCACATTGCTTCAAACCCTGCAAAATTCGTCCTGGCAAGGCCCCAATATAAGTGCGGCGGTGACCCCGGATTTCTGCCTCGTCCCGAACGCCACCCAAAGAGATGCGAAAAAACTGCCGGCTCATGGCCCTTGCAATCGATCTCCCCAGGGAGGTCTTGCCCACGCCGGGTGGCCCCACAAAACAAAGGATAGGGCCTTTCATATCTTTATTCAGCTTGCGCACACTCAGGTATTCCAGGATACGGTCCTTGACCTTCTCCAGGTCGTAGTGGTCTGCATCGAGCACGGTCTGCGCCATTTTCACATCCAGCACGTCTTTGGTTGACTTGCTCCACGGAAGCTCCACCAACCAATCAAGGTATGTGCGCAAAATAGAGGCCTCGGCAGCATCGGGGTGCATCTGATCGAGGCGCTTTAACTGTTTATAACCCTCCTTCTCTGCCTCCTTAGGCATCTTCGCCTTCTTTATCCTCTTTTTGTACGCTGAAACCTCCTGGATCCTGTCGTCCATATCTCCCAGTTCGCTGCGAATGGCCCGCATTTGCTCCCTGAGAAAATACTCTCGCTGGGTCTTTGACATTGCTCTGCTGGCATGCGACTGGATCTTGGCTTGCATGGCAGATACTTGCAGTTCCTTGCTCAAAAAAACATTCACTTGACGGAGCTTGTCAAACGGGTCATTTACCTCCAGAAGGGCCTGGGCTTCCTCTGTCTTCAGCCTCAGGTTTGACGCTACCAGGTCAGCCAGACGGATCGGCTCATCTATGCTGTTAAGAATAGCACTTACATCAGTGGTTAACTCGCCCCGGAATTCGAGGATCTTCTCGCTCTGCTCGCGGACATTGCGCATCAAGGCCTCGCTCTCAAGGCTCAGTTCCTTTGTTTGCGGTTCCACAAGTTTTTCGATTTTTACCAGATGGAAAGGTTTCGTCTCAAGGTATTCTGCGACACGTGCTTTAGCCAAACCCTGTACCAGAAGCTTTGCCCTGCCGTCCGGAAGCTTCAGCATACGCAGAATCATAGCCACGGTGCCTACCCCAAATATCTCGCCAGGCCCGGGGTTCTCAATCGTAGAGTCGCGTTGCGTGGCAAGAACAAGGAGGCGGTCTTTGGCCATGGCCGCATCTACGGCCAGAACAGATCTCTCTCTGCCCACAAAGAGTGGGAGCACCATGTGCATAAAGACCACGATGTCCCGAACAGGAAGAAGTGGGAGCGTCTCAGGGATATCTATGGGTTCGTCGTCTTCTTCTATAACGTCAATTGTATCTCCAGTGTCTTCTTGAGCCATGGAATCTCCTTTTAGAGAAAAAATTCGATGTAATATTTAATAGTACAGAACAATATCTCCTTGTGACAACAAAAATCTTGATATTTTCATCCCGGCCCTATAGTTGCTTTTGATAACTATTTGTGATATTTCAATTTTGACAACTATCAATTCGACCGCTACTTCTTTCAGGAGGTAACTTGGAGCCTTTGATTATAAAGGTATTTGTCTTTTTTTTCGGTGTAGCACTGGGCAGTTTCTTGAATGTGTGTATTTACCGTCTTCCACGCTCACTTTCCCTGATTCGACCTGGATCCACCTGTCCTGGCTGCGGAACCGCAATCGCCTTTTACGATAACATTCCCATCTTGAGTTATCTTTGGCTTCGGGGGCGATGCCGCCACTGCGGATGCACGATCTCTTTGAGATATTGTGTAGTAGAACTTGCAGCAGGCCTGTTTGCGGTTGCGGTCTTCACACGGTATGGCCTTACCTTTGACGGCCTCTTTCTGTATGCACTGGTGGCTGCACTGCTCGTGGTTACCTTTATAGATATTGATCACCAAATCATTCCCGATGTGATCACCTATCCGGGTATCATTATTGGATTCCTTTCTTCCTTTTTCCTCGAACACATCACCTACAAGGAATCCTTTTTCGGGATCATCTTGGGCGGCGGAAGCCTCCTCATAGTTGCTCTTGGGTACTATTTTCTGACAAAAAAAGAGGGCATGGGGGGCGGAGATATCAAGCTACTCGCTATGATCGGGGCCTTTTTGGGCTGGAAGGCGACCATTTTTACCATCTTTGTCGGGTCAGCCCTTGGATCTGTGGTGGGCATGGTAGTGGCCCTGAGCACTAAAGGCGGACGCAAAATGGCGGTCCCATTTGGTCCTTTTCTGAGCTTGGGCGCCCTTGTCTTTCTGTTCTACGGGAATGAACTCATTGGCTGGTATATGGCCTTGATCAGGTAATAACCTTGAAAATCTTTAGACCAGGACTCAGAACCGAGATCCTGCTCAGCTTGACCCTTCTCCTGGTCGGTGCCATGATCCTGACCAGCTTTGTTGTCATGAGGGTTACTGAGCGGGATTTGCTGCAATACAAGGCTGCCGACGGCAAGGCGGTCGTAATGAGCATACAGGCGGCAGTTGATGAGGTTACAGAAGGCCAAACCCCGCCTTTTGCACAACCCGTCAAGATACGGCTTCGGCAGACTGCTACCTGGATGGCCCCATCCGGGCTATTTGACGAGATCGTTGTGGTGGGGAAAGATGGCGCGTTGTGGATGGGCAACAAGGGGGCTGGCCGGTCTATTAGTATTGATGACCCTGAAATCACCTCTGTCCTGCGCAGGGGAAAACATTCGACGCGACTTAGCAGAGACATGGGCTTGCTTGTCATAACAGCGCCCCTTTTTGCCGGCGGTGAATGCATCGCTGCCATCCGAGTCCCTGTTCGCATAGACGGCGTGATACAGGGGTTGAGGAAATCACAACAACTAATCTGGTTTTACATCGGGCTAAACGTATTGTTTCTCCTCGTGTTCGGGAACTTCCTCCTCTCCAGAATCATAATTCGGCCCATCAAGCGCCTGGTGAAGACAGCCGATCATTTTAAAGAGACCGACCTCTTTTCATTGATGACCCACACTGGTGGCAATGAGATTGCCCGGCTGACCGTCTCACTCAATCGAATGCTCAAACGCCTCGCCGAAAACAAGGAACGAATGGAGGCCCAAATCCGATCCCTGGAACTGGCTAACCAGCAACTCCAAAAGGCTAGGGAAGAAGTTGTACGCTCAGAAAAGCTTTCTTCTATTGGACGACTCGCTGCAGGTGTGGCCCACGAGGTTGGCAATCCAATTGGAGCCATCCTGGGCTACACAAGCCTGTTGATGTCCCATACGGAAAACGACAAAGAGGCCAGAGACTATCTTTCACGGATCGAAAAGGAGATCACCAGGGTAGACAATATCGTCCGTGAGCTTCTGGATTTTTCGAGGATGTCGCCTGGTTGCTCCACCCCTGTTGATGTCAACGCCCTGGTATCAGAGAGCGTTTCTTTTTTTTCTCACCAAAAACTCACGGCGTCTGTTGAATTTGAACTACGCCTTGAGGAGAATCCGGGCATGATCTGGGCCGACACCGACCAGCTTAAACAGGTCTTGATCAATCTCATGTTCAACGCATGTGATGCCATGGGAAACAGTGGCCGCCTCATCATTACCACCTGTCGAACCCCTTTGCCCGAGTCAACCGAGGGCGATTCAGGCCAGCAGCCGCAAGAAGCCATTGAGATCAGTGTCTCTGACACGGGCAAGGGGATTGCTTCATCAGAGCTGAACAAGATCTTTGACCCGTTCTACACCACAAAACCACCAGGCAAAGGCACCGGCCTGGGGCTTGCCATAAGCCTTCGGATTGTTGAGTCGTTCGGTGGCGGAATCAGCGTGGAAAGCATTGAGGGGAAAGGGAGTACCTTTAAAATCAGACTCCCATTGGAGCGCAGAGCATGATAGCTAATGAGGTGATAGTTGATCTGGGTGCTATCAGGCACAATTTTTTTGAAATCAAGCGTTTGGCAGGCCCTGAGACCCGCATCCTCGCGGTAGTCAAATCAGATGCCTATGGACACGGGATGATCCCTGTGGCCAGTACCCTTGAGTCAGCAGGCGTTGACTCCTTTGGTGTATTTGAGCTGGCAGAAGCCCTGGACCTTAGAAAAGCCGGTTGCGCAGTTCCCATCTTGATCATGATGGGCATCACATTGGATGAAGTCTCAGCAGTTATCGAGAACAATCTTACTGTTGCCCTTTTTCAACAAGACATTGCAGAGAAGCTTTCCAGGGAGGCCCTGGAACATGGCACGGTTACACCGGTTCATCTGAAAGTGGACACCGGTATGACTCGCCTTGGTGTGCCATCGGAAGAGGTAGCCGATTTTTTGCGGAACCTGCTACCCCTTAAGGGAATTCGCCTGGAGGGGATATTTTCGCACCTTGCTGTTTCTGACGAGCCAGACCACCCGTTCACGGCACAGCAGATCAGCACCTTTCTCCAGGCCGTGGAAGAGTGCAAGCGACTTGGTGTGTGCATGGATGCAGTGCACGTTTCCAACAGCGGCGGGCTTTTTGGGAAAAAAGGTCTTGATTTTGGCATGGTGCGACCAGGCATAGTCCTTTATGGGTCTCCGCCGGCAGAAGGATTGGGGGCTGCTACCTTCATGCCTGCAATGACCTTTAGATCCAGGATTATTCAGGTCAGGACCGTCCCCGCAGGTACATCCATCAGCTATGGCTGCACCTACATAACCCGCTCAAGCGCAACCATTGCCACGATCCCTGTTGGCTATGATGACGGATACAGCCGCCAGCTTTCCAACAAAGGAGAGGTCCTGGTGCATGGCAAACGGGTGCCTGTTGTGGGTCGCGTCTGCATGAACCTGACCATGCTGGATGTATCTTCACTACAAGGTGTAGCCGTAGGCGATGAGGTGGTGCTTTTGGGTACCCAGGGCAAAGAGAGAATCACAGCCGAAGAGATTGCAAGAAAAATCGGAACCATCAGCTACGAAGTCTACTGCACCATCGGAAAGAGCAACCGCCGCACCTATTACGACTCACAAATCAATATTAAATACACTGATGAACCATTGGGGAAACTGCGTATAGTGGATGATTTTCTGCCCCCTCCTAAAGTAATACATAATATTTATTTTCCAGCTTACCACCGCAGCATGGACAGTACAAAGGCTTTGTAGGTTTGATGTCCGACTCAGGAATCTTGATTTTTTCTCGATGAACGGATCGGGTTGTGATAGGCATACTATCCGACACGATGCTATTTGTGTTAATTGAAAAAAGCAGGTAAAGATGAAGGCTCTATTGCGAGTTGAAAGTGGAGGCAATCCGAAAGTCTCAGCAGGTTTTAGCGGATGGAATGACTGTGTTTTGTGGGTTATCAAGCGGTTTAACAGGAACGGTTGACCCCGCAAGTAAGCGGGGTTGTATCAAGATCAAGGTCAACTGTTCCTGTTCAACCGCTCCACAGTGACGGCTTGATGTCTGTGTTCAGGCTTGCGTCGCAATATGCACAGCATTGATGTTTGGCGACGTCATTAGATAGCTGAATTTATTGGCTTTGGGCTGTTGAGAAATCGAGATATGACCCAAAGAACTGCCGCGTAGCGGCTTACTTGAACAAGACGAATGCAGGCGACGGCAAATAGCCGCGCCTGATCCGCACCGTTAGCCGCTGTATATCATTCCATGTTGAATGTTATACAGATCTGCATACTCACTTGTTAGGCGGATCGAAGGAGGACGGTGAAATGCAGTGGGAACTTCAGGCAGCATCCATATGGGTCAAAGCGTTGATCACATATGTCCTTATCGGTTGGTGTACACAATTACCAGGAGCTATATTCTACCGCCGCTATCTGCCACTCCGGCTCTTGGGCGAGGGATATGAACGTCACGGAATCCGCATCCTCTTGGAAACGCCTGTCGGCTGGATCCCGTTTGCTATCCTACTTTGGCCAGTGCCCTTCCTTCGCGCAGGGCTGAACCTGGTTGCCATTGAATTGGTTATAGTCGGTATTCTCTCGTCAGTTGCGCTCATCGGCTACGTGACAAGCCTTTTAGGAGCAGTTCTGGTGGTCATCCTCGCGGGCCTCGTGTCTATGTTTCTCGCCAAGCCGCGGAAATCACGGTTTCGCAGCGACAAGGATCTGGAAGAAGAGGCGAGGAGGTTGCGCGTAGAGGCAGGCAAGGACCGCATTTTAGGGCAGTTTGACGCGGCGTACATTAAGTACAAACGCGCATACGAGTTGTACATCACGCAGGGAGACAAAGATACGCAGTGTAATGTCCTTTGTAGCCTCGCAGAGACCACACCACACAGAGACGAGATTGGAAAGTATGTGGAAATGATCGGGGCTGTTTGTGCCAGCATGCCCGGCGCTGAGGAAAGGTCGAAGTGCCTTCGCAATCTGGATGCCCTCAAGCAGCGTCTGAAGGACTCACGAGGTTGGTCGCCTTAAGAGGGGCTGTGTGCACCAGTGGGCGAGGGACTGGTTCGGTGGCCGTCAATGCAACGCCAGGCGTACCGCCTAACCTATTAGGATTGAGACGATCCTGAAAGGTCGTATTCCCGCCCTGCGGGATTCAAGAAGCCCGTTGCAGTTTAAGAGGTCATAATATAGGGTATTGCTTCAAGGGGGTTAGTTGGTAGGTGTCGCGTTTGGAGATGTTGCAGCGCCTGACATGGTCTTTTGACGGTCTTTGGTCTATTGAGTGCGGCATGAAACCGTTAGCCTGCCTGCCGGCAGGCAGAAAAGCGGTTTATCGAGCAGTATTGCTAAGCGCTTTCATTATTCTGGCCTGAATAAGGCAATCCGAAAGTCTCAGCAGGGTTTAGCAGATGGAGCGACTGTGTTTTGTGGGTTATCAAGCGGTTTAACAGGAACACTTAACCCCGCAAGTAAGCGGAGTTGTATCAAGATCAAAGTCAACCTTTCCTGTTAAACCGCTCCACAGTGACGGCTTGATGTCTGTGTTCAGGCTTGCGTCGCAATATGCACAGCATTGATGTTTGGCGATGTCATTAGATAGTTAAATTTATGCGTTGTCAGGTGTTGAGAAATTCAGAGAGAGGTAATAAAACCTGCCGCGTAGCGGCTTACTTGAACAAACGGCTCGATCGGACGGGATTTTCTTTGGTTCTTTCTTTTTGAGTGCCCCTGCCCGCCGCTCACCCTGGTTAGGCATAGCGTGAAGCGTGCTGGCATGAGAAGTGATTGTAAGTAGCGATACGATGCCCAAACGGTAGGAATATCCTATGCACATCATTACGCGAAAACGATTGAATGAGTTTGCAGAGAAGCACCCTGATACCAAAACGTCACTCGAACATTGGTATAGATTGATGAAGCGAGGGCGTTTCCGTGCGTTTGTAGAGTTGCGCGTGGACTTTCCTTACGCCGACCAAGTGGGAAATTTGACAGTTTTTAACATTGGCGGCAACAAAGCGCGTCTTATCGCGGCTATACACTACAATCGACAGAAAGTTTACATTCGTGCCGTGCTAACGCACGACGTGTATGATAAAGGCAGATGGAAGGAGTAACCCATGGTAGCAGAAGTGCAAACGGCAGAACATGTTTGGCCAATGCTCGCACCCGTCGTATTTGTTCCTCATGCGGAGAGCGAATATCAACGGCTTGTGTCTGTGCTGGACGCTTTGATTGATGTGGTAGGCGAGAATGAAAATCACCCCTTAGCCTCATTGATGGAAGTGATTGGTGTGCTGATTGAGAAATATGAGGATGAGCACGTTCCAGAACTGACAGAGATATAGTCGTTGAACGAAAGTGATTCATAAGGAAACTGTGCCTGCCAAGAGGGGGGCATAGGGAACGGGTATTGGTATTTGGGATGCCACGAAAAGCCAGAATTGATGCTGCGGGTGCGCTTCACCACATCACGCGACCGGGAAGGTACCCGGACACGTTTGAAGCTCGTAGCGTGCTATATTACTGGGCAGCACGGGAACTTGGTATCAGCACCTTGGAGCCTTCCAAACGGCTGGGCATTTCACAACCCACAGCCAGCCAATCGGCAAAACGGGGCGAAAAAATCGTTAAAGAAAAGCAACTCAAGGTGATGGGATAATCTATGTCAATAAATCAATACCCGTCCCCTATGTCGCTCTAACCTTTTCGTTGGGCTGCACAGAAGCTTATCCGTCGATACAAGTCTGGGCGACGTACCGTGAAGCTTCGTGAATTCTACGGGTATCTGATCGAGAAGTAGGCAAGGCAGGAAGGACGAGGAAAGGGATAGGAGCCGGTCGATTCTGCAGTCGCTGGCCAACCACTGCGTGAACACGGACTGGCAATTACACTGCGCTTCATTGTCATCCGGTAACGCTCACGAACCCCGCGGTGAGTTGCAAAGTTAGGCGCAATTAGAAGGCGTTTTCTAATAAAACATGACGAAAAGTAGTTATTTTTAAACAGTGTACATTAATACTGCGAACATTTCAAGAAAAATATTTATC
>JAUVJO010000101.1 GCA_030592345.1 Deltaproteobacteria bacterium | reverse complement strand
CCGGTTATGACCTTTCCGGAAGATATGGAGCACAGGGTCAGCATCCTCTGGATTTATGACAATCCCGGAGAAATTTGCAGCATTTCAGAACCTGACATGACCCTTCAATGCGTCAAAGCTTTCAAACAAGCATTTATTTCACCGAAAATCGGCATGGCCCACCCTGAAAATTTTGGTATTCCAACCAGCCTTGTCCTGACCGGGAACCAGTGGGACAACCCTTTTTCGTGGGCCCCTGTCCAATTTTTTGCTGCAAGGGGATTGAAGAACTGGGATACAAAAGTCAACACCGACCAACTTATCTATCAAGTCCTCACCGGTTGGACCGGTGCTGCTGAAGCTTTCTTTGCGAAGACAGGCACGCTGATCGAAAATTCGTGAGCACTGATCCCCTACAGGACCCGCGGGCAAGCAAAGGATACCAGGAAGCCCAGATCGGTTTCGGTTGGACCAACGGTGTATACCTCGAAGCATTCCTGATGCTTCAGATGCTTATGGATGATTATGGAGAGGAGTAATGGCCATGAGCATAAAAGCGATTATGATGAAATACGGCCTCTATATACCATTGGCCTGTGTAGCGGTTTTTTCGGGGTTGGTTCTAATTTCGGCGACCCGCACATTAAACGGTTACAAATCAACTAAGAATCAAGCTGCACGAAGATAAGCGTTAACACCCTCTGCCCCATGTCATTTCGACCGAAGGGAAAAGTCTTGATAGACTATGGACGCAGACAGGATTTCTCGCTCCGCTCAAAATGACAAATCGGGGGTGTGAATACTTACCCCTAAAGAATTCAACCTTAAAGCTTGCCGTCCTCATCACTTGCCTGCACAACAAGTCTGGCCTTTTCGTCCCTTCTCCTCTACGAGCTTCGCCTTGAGAAGTTGCATCATTTCGTGGTAACCTGCCATGTTTCATGGAAGGGGACCATATCTGATGCACAACCACGTTATCCGGATAAAAGGCGCGAGGCAAAACAACCTCAAGAACCTGAACCTGGAGATCCCACTGAACCGTATCACTGTGGTGACAGGGGTTAGCGGTTCAGGAAAATCGTCTTTTGCCTTTGATACGCTCTACGCGGAGGGGCAGCGCCGGTATGTGGAAACATTCTCCCCTTACGCCCGGCAGTTCATGGACCGAATGGACCGGCCCCAGGTGGACCGCATTGATGGTATCCCGCCTGCCATTGCCATCGACCGCAAAGACCCGGTACGCACCTCCCGCTCCACGGTCGGTACCATGACCGAGATCACCGACTATGTGAAGCTCCTCTATGCCCGCTTGGGACAACTCCTTTGCAAGGGTTGTGGCAAACCGGTCGTGCCTGAAACCCCGGACCATGTGTGGGAGCACCTGCAAGATTATCCATCAGGATCTGAGGTCGTGATCACGTTTCCGGTTAGCACTAAAAATACTCCTTCAAATCAGCTCCGCAAGCAACTCGGCCAGATAGGCTTTGACCGCTTTTTTGCAGACGGCAAAATCAGGCCCCTGGAGGACCGGGATGATAGCGACCACATAGAAAAGGCCCACATCGTAGTTGACCGGGTCCTGCTCAAACCCGGGGATCGGAAGCGGATCATGGATTCCCTGGAGCAGGCATTTTGTTTTGGAGGGGGCGAGCTTGGTGTGTGGATCAAGCCTGTGCGCTCCGCCGCCATCCGGCCAGCCATTACTCACTCAGGCAGGCCAGGCGTCTCCTACGAACACCTTGCCTTTAGCAATAGCCTGGAATGTGCCGGGTGCAAAATTCCTTACAGCCCCCCTCAACCTGCCCTCTTTTCCTTTAACAGCCCCCTCGGGGCGTGTGAGACCTGTCGCGGGTTTGGACGAACCATTGACATAGACTTAGACCTCATTATCCCGGATCCTACGCTCTCCCTGGAAGAAGGCGCTATCAAACCATGGGGAGACTGGCTCGACCCCCGCATGGAATATGCAGACATGATAACCTTTTGTCGGCGCAAGAAAATCCCCACGGACATCCCATTCCAGGGCCTGAAAGAATCTCAAAAAACAGCGATTATTGAAGGGACCCCGAGTTATTCTGGTGTACGCGGTTTTTTCAGGTGGCTCGAGACCAAGACGTATAAGATGCATGTGAGGGTCTTTCTCTCCCGGTACCGGACTTACAAGATCTGCCCGGATTGCAATGGCACCAGGTTCAACCAGGACGCCCTGCTTTATCGACTGGGCGGGCTTACGATCGGCCAAGTCTATGCCTTTGATGTGGATGAGGCGAGCCTTTTTTTTGAAACGCTTCGTGTGCCTGCCAGGGATAAAGCAGGCCAACTCGTCCTGGGTGAGATCCGCGGCAGGCTAAAATACCTTTCAGATGTGGGGCTCGGGTATCTCACGCTGGACCGGCAATCCCGAACGCTTTCAGGGGGTGAGGTGCAGCGCGTGGCGCTCGCTTCAGCCCTGGGCTCTTCGCTGGTCAATACACTCTATATCCTGGACGAGCCGAGTATCGGCCTGCACCCCAGGGACAACCATCGCCTGGTGCGCATCATGAAAGGCCTGAGAGATCTTGAAAACACCCTTGTCGTGGTGGAACACGACCCTGAAATTATCAGCCAGAGCGACTTCATGCTCGACCTGGGGCCGAGGGCCGGTGAGCAGGGCGGCCAGATCATCTATTTTGGCCCCACAAAGAGCGTGAACGGCTCCTTGACAGGGGAGTATATGAAGGGTGAACGGCACGTTTCCATACCCAAAGAGCGACGTAAACCAAAGAAAGGCCAATGGCTGACTATCCAGGGGGCTAGCGAGCATAACCTGAAGGAGATTGACGTCCACATCCCGCTCGGTCTCCTTGTTTGTCTCACCGGAGTCTCGGGCTCGGGCAAATCGACCCTGGCCGAAGAGATCCTTTACAAGGCGATCAAATGGGCCAAGTGGGACCCCCAGGGCCGACCCGGTCGCCACAAAACAATCAAAGGCATTGAACAAATTGTTGACGTGGTGCTTGTGGACCAAATGCCGATTGGACGCACACCCAGGGCTAACCCTTTGACGTACACCAAGGCCGCAGACCCCATCCGCCGTCTCATGGCCAACACGGCAGATGCCCGAGCAAAGGGCCTTGGACCCGGCCATTTCTCCTTTAACGTGGCAGGAGGCAGGTGCGAAACATGCCGGGGGGAAGGGTTTGAAAAGGTGGAGATGCAGTTTCTCTCCGATGTCTTCATCACCTGCCCGGACTGCGGTGGAAAGCGCTTTAAAAAGGAAGTCCTGGACGTGACGTACAAGGAAAAAAACATTCACGATATCTTATCCATGACAGTGGATCAGGCCCTCTCCTTTTTTGAAGACCAACCAAAAGTGCGGGATGCCCTTGTGCCCATGGCCGACGTGGGGCTCGGTTACGTAAGGCTTGGCCAGCCCATAAATACTCTCTCGGGAGGAGAGGCCCAGCGTCTCAAGCTCTCTCGTTATCTGAAGACCAAGGACGACAGCTCGCGCCTTTTCATCTTTGATGAGCCCACAACCGGTCTCCATTTTGACGACATAGAAAAACTCGTAGTTGCCCTCGCCAGACTCGTGGGTAAAGGCCATACCGTGCTCGTGATCGAGCACAACATGGACGTCGTCAAGACAGCAGACTGGGTGATCGACCTGGGCCCGGAGGGTGGGGATGATGGAGGCGAGATCGTTGTGGCAGGCCCACCCGAAGAGGTGGCAGAGCAGCAGGGATCACATACCGGCCGGTTTCTCAAGCAGTACCTGGCAGGCCAGGGCAGGTTGAGGCCCAGCGCAACACTGGGAGGGGGAACAGGCATTTGTGAACCAGCCACGTCTTTCTCCCACGACATGGTCGTCAGGGGCGCCAGGGAACACAATCTCAGAGACTTGAGCCTTTCCATCCCCCGAAACCAGCTTGTGGTGCTCACGGGGGTGTCTGGCTCAGGCAAATCAACACTGGCATTTGATATACTCTTTGCCGAGGGTCAGCGTCGTTACCTGGAAAGCCTTGCCCCGTATGTGAGACAATACGTAAAGGTCCTGGAACGGCCTGAAGTAGATGTCGTCTCCGGCCTCCCGCCGACCGTGGCGATAGAACAGCGCGTCAGCCATGCCAGTCGGCGGTCCACCGTGGCAACACTCACAGAGATCTATCATTTCTTGAGACTTCTATACAGCAAGCTCGGTTCTCAGCACTGCACTGGCTGTGGCCGCACGTTGAGAACCCAGACCCCTGAACAGATCGCGGATCAGATCGAGCATCGCTACAAGAAAAAACAAGCCATGGTCCTCGCCCCCAAGATGGCCGGACGAAAAGGCCTCCACAAGGATGTGCTGGCACAGGCCCTGCGCAAGGGTTATCAAGAAGCCCGAATCGACGGCCGCCTGACAAGACTTAAAAAAAACATGGCCCTGAGTCGCTACCATGAACACACAATTGAACTCGTGGTCGGCTGGCTTCCAACAGCAGATCCGGACAAGATAGTGGCCCAGGCCCTGGAAGAAGGGGGCGGCAGCCTTATGGTTGTGGAGCCTGAAGTAAAAGAAGAAGTCTTTAGCCTGCGTGCTGTCTGCCCTGCCTGCGGCACAGGCCCGAAAGCCCTGGACCCCCGGCTCTTTTCTTTTAACACAAACTACGGGGCGTGCCCGGGATGTGACGGACTGGGTGTGGTGGAAGATTTGGGAGAAGACGAATATAAGGTGTGTAGTGAGTGCAAAGGAAGCCGCTTGAAACACGAGGCCCTGGCTGTCAAGATCAGGGGGTATTCCATCTGGGATCTGGTGCAGCAGCCAGCAGGCAAAGTGCATCAAATCCTTAAAGGGCTCACTTTTCGCAGGCAGGAATTGCCCATAGCCGAGCCGATCCTGGCTGAGGTCCTGACACGCATTTCTCTGCTCAATCGGCTCGGGCTGTCGTACCTTTGCCTGAGTCGAAGCGGCGACACACTCTCTGGCGGTGAGGCCCAGCGCGTCCGGCTGGCAGCCCAGCTCGGATCAAACCTGACCGGAGTCTGCTACGTCCTGGATGAGCCCACGATCGGCCTTCACCCCAGGGATCACCGGATGCTTCTTGATGCCATTAAAGAACTCAAAGATCGTGGCAACTCAATTCTTGTGGTGGAGCACGATGAGGAGACGATCCGGGAAGCAGACTACATCATCGATCTTGGCCCTGGCGCTGGCGAGCAGGGTGGCCGGGTTGTGGCCTGTGGCAAGTTGGCCGATCTACAGAAAGTCCCCGCATCTGTCACAGGCGCTTCATTTAACGGGCACCCACACTACATCACATCGCGCCTCAGGTCCCATAAGGACCGTCCCCGTATCACTGTTCGTGGGGCAGGAGCCCACAATTTGAAGGCTATTGACGTTGATTTCCCCCTGGGCACTCTGATTTGCGTGACAGGGATCTCGGGATCCGGCAAGTCCACCCTTCTTAAAGAGACCCTCTATAAAGAGGTGCGCAGCAGGCTCCTGAAGCATCACCATGGCACGAGACGCTGCAAGGGCATTGAAGGCTGGGAGGCCATCGACCGGGTACTGGAGGTGGGCCACAGCCCCATTGGCCGTACGCCTCGCTCTGTGCCTGCCTCTTATGTCGGTTTTTTGTCTGACATCAGAGGGCTTTTTGCCATGACCCCGGAGGCCCGGGCACGGGGGTATAAGGCGAGCCGGTTTTCATTTAATGTAAAAGGGGGAAGATGCGAGCAGTGCAAAGGACACGGCAGCCTGAAAGTGGCCATGAGCTTTCTCCCTGATGTCTATATCCACTGCGAGGTCTGCGGCGGAAAACGATTCAATCAGGAAACCCTTGCTGTCATGTACAAAGGGAAGAACATCTCCCAAGTCCTGGAGCTTACCTTTGAGGAGGCTGCAAGTTTTTTTGGTGCAGTGCCTTCGATTCGCAAACCAGTGAAGTTTATCTGCGATATCGGGCTCGGTTATCTGCGCCTGGGACAACCCAGTCCCACGCTTTCAGGCGGTGAGGCCCAAAGGATCAAGTTGGCCGAAGAGCTGGCCAGGCCCTCCAGGGGCAGAACCCTTTACATCCTGGATGAACCCACCACAGGGTTGCATTTGGCCGATGTTCAAAGACTACTTACGGTACTCCAGGCCCTGGTAGAAGATGGCAACACCGTGGCTGTGATTGAACACAATATGGAGATCGTAAAGGAGGCCGACTACATCATAGACCTTGGCCCGGAAGGAGGAGATGATGGAGGGGAGGTGGTGGCACATGGGTCGCCCGTAGAACTGGCGGCCCACCCGAACAGTTCTCATACGGCCCGGTATCTGAAGAAATACGTTGACAGAAACTGATCATTCTCGCGGTTTTGTAAGGTCATTTGTACAGCGGTGTCGGCCAAGCATAACTACTCTTGCAAACACTATATGTTCGATATATAGACTTTCACATATTAAATTTCACAGCGTTATCGGTCGTCGGCGTATTACAATACAGCCTCCTCCCTCTGGCCTTGTGTAATTTAATATGTGAAAGTCTATATAAGCGTGGCAAGCGTAAGACATATCGAGTTAAACGGACATCAACCTACCAAAGCTTCCTGAACTGGCGAGCATCCTTGAAGACGTCGTCTCTTCCAATGGCACTAAAGCGCTTGTCTTTTCTGAGTGGGAACGGATGCTTTTCCTGGTGCGCGATCTTGCTAAAGAAATGGGGCTGGGGTTTGCCTGGCATACCGGTTCTGTGCCCCAGCAGAAGCGTCGCGAGCAGATCAGGATGTTTAAGGATGATCCGGATTGTCCCCTGTTTCTGTCAACCGATTCTGGCAGCCTTGGTCTGAATCTCCAGGAGGCGAGCACAGTCATTAATCTTGATCTGCCATGGAATCCGGCAAAGCTGGAACAGCGGATTGCCCGTGCGTGGCGTAAATATCAAACAAGATCCGTGAGCATTATCAACCTTGTTTGCGAGAATAGTATCGAACATCGCATGCTGGGCATGTTGGCCCAAAAGCAGGAGCTTGCAGACGGTGTACTGGACGGACGAGGCGATCTTGGAGCCATCAAGATGCCGTCTGGCCGTGTGGCATTTCTGGAACGCCTGCAGGGTCTCATGGGGATAGAAGCAAGAAAAGGGGTGCCGGCCGAAAGAGAGCCGATACCGTTGCCCGTCACCATAGAAAACCCTTATGAGGCATTTCGAGATGGTATGGTTGCACGCATGGCCGACCGATTGCTCTCACTCGAATCGTGCCAGAATGCTGCAGGGCAAAACACGATCCTTGCTGTCATAGACGGGTCAACAGAAAAACCCAGACATCTTTCCGAACGGCTCCTGCAGGATAGTTTCTCTGCATCAAAGGAGCGCCCTCTGCTTGAGATTATGGACCGGACAACCTACGAAACCATACAGCGCCTGGCTGACGCTGGATTCTTAAAAATGGACAGGAAGTTTATCCAACAGTTTCATTGCAGCCCGGCATTTTCCGACACCGTAACAGAAGAAAAGGAAAAACAGCGCAAACAAGCACAGAAGGCGTTCTCTGAGGCTGATCGCAAAATGCGAATGAAGTAGTGTTTTGGCTGAAGGGGGTTTCCCCCTGGAGGCATTATCGCCTCTGAGCCAGGCAGTCGAACTGGCATTAACGGCCTCGGCATACTTGGCCGGCGAAGATAGTGCTGACAGTAAAGAGGACTTGTCGTTGGCCTTTATTAAATCGCGTATCATTCCCACCGGTTCCCTCCCTGAAAATGCCGTGGCCATCGTGGCAAGCTTGCGAGAATCGGCTGAGAAAGCAGAAGAAGTTGATGAGGGTATCGCGCAGACTCTGATTCAATCCAGCCGGCAACTCATCGATCATGTAAGCCAGGCAGTTAACAGGTCCGCCCTGGGATAGATTTTTTGTAACAAATCAGGCGTCCCCCCTTAATTTTTAGCCTCACATATTATCTGATGCTCTTCCGCTATTACTTTGATTAGGAACGGGGGCGAAATAACTTTCTCAAGTAAACGCATAGATTTAGGTCCGATTGGTTTGATCTCAAATCCCTGGCCCAGACCGGTCTATCGGCTTAGCAAGCTGAGTTTTCAATTCCAAAAAAGAACATGATAGATCAGACAAGCTATCGCATAGCACCAGGGCAGGCACAAAAATTGTCTGTTCTGCTCTTCGTTTTGGCCACTTTTGGTAGGTTGGGTTGAGCGAATCGAAACCCAGCGATCTTAAGCTCTCTCTGGGCTCTTTGTCCGTCCCAAGCGCAGTGAGTATCGTTCTTCGTCGATAGGCGCATTAAAGGTTGTTATTGTTCAAAAAATGTGGTAATTAGAAAAAAGTGACAGTTCACCGCAGAGACGCAAAGAACGCAGAGTCTTAACCATTTTTTGCTTTTCACTGACCCCGGTCAAACAGCCTTCGGATTTAACAGGGCAGGCAGGGAAATGATGTTCTCAAGTCGCTAGGCGCAAAGCAAAAATACTCACTCATTCGTGGCCTATAGACTCATGAAACTTTTGATATTCAACCCGATTCAACCGCCTTTTCGGATTGAAATTTGTAACCACTGACCTCGCTCTGCTTGGCTGACGAATTGTCATGCACTACTCAACTAAATCAGCATGTTACCAAAACCAAAATGAGTTTTATACACCAAAACTGGTGCACTTGTCGTTTGGCTATATCGGCTTTTTTGTCCATTAATTATTAGTTATGGTGCCCACAAAGGAGGAATAGAAATGATAAGCATCGGAGGAAACAAGTTCGAGAAAGTGGCGATACCTCTCGCAACCGAGGACAGATACTTCTTGATTGAAGAACAAAACGGAAACGATGTCTGGACTGTTTTCACATTTTCAGATGGGCAACCGGTGATTGAAATCCTACGCAATCAACCTCAAAAGAACTTCATAAGCACAGCTACTACGAATCCTACCGGAATCGTCACGGTTGCCGATCCAAAGTCTGGAGACTTTTTTTACAAGCTACGTCCCGGCTCCAAGAGTAGCTCGATCTTCGGAAGAATAAGAGGAGAAGAAACAGAAATCAGAGTGACTGACCGTGAAATACGGATCGGTACAAACGTATTTCAAAATAACACCGTCATAGGGTCGGCAGTTGGTATCAAGGTTGGAAAAGATGGCAGCATTGCTATGGGTGCGGCTCTGCCACCCGAACTCCGAAAACTATTCAGCACATAACCAGGCTAATTCAGCCGACGCAAAAAGCCGCGCGGCTGATTAGCGATGTTAGGGCTCAAGAATTGATATGATCCTGTGGACGATACAAACAGAGGAGGCATTGTCAAAACTTTAAGTTGGCCGCATGCTTCGCGCAACCGGAGAAAATATAATCCGCATCCCCTTTTCTCAAAT
>JAUVJO010000005.1 GCA_030592345.1 Deltaproteobacteria bacterium | reverse complement strand
TTCGATGTTGGACGTTCGATGTTCATCTTTTTCAGTAGTCCATCCGGTGCAAAAATAACTTAGCGCTTATGGGGCGTAGGCATCTCAGAGCCGGAAGCCTATAGGCCGGAGGCTAATCGTGAACCAAGCAAGTTGGGTCCTCACTTGACTTTTCGACATATCTCATATAGGCGTGCAATCATTCTTCAATCATTCTTGCGGACCGGTTCAGCACACCGAATTTTGAAGTTTCCCGTGGCTGTGGCTGGCAAGAGCGCTTTCCACTCCAAAGGCAGGCCTTTGCTCCGAGGAGTTTACGTACAGGCTCTAAATATTTTTTTGTTGTTTTGGGTTACAAGGGACTTTTCACATAAACTTACGCCAATATGTTGCACAACGAGGGTCTTATGAAAAGCAAAATGTTAGCGTTTATAGGTTTAATGGCATTGGTTCTCCTTCCAGCAGTCGCACTGGCATCCTCAGGTGAAACCACACCATCCGTAACAGGACCGACAGCCGATGCCGGGCCTGACCAGGGGCTTAATGAAGGAACCACCGTTATCTTGGATGCCTCCGGGTCTTCCGGTGAAGGACTGTTCTATAGCTGGACTCAGACCGCCGGCAGTCCTGTACAGTTGTCCAACTCTGAATCACAAAGGCCGGCTTTTGGGGCTCCTGAAGTGGATGCCGAAGGAGAAGTCCTTACTTTTGAGCTAACAGTCACCGACTCTGCAGACCGGACAGACACCGATACAGTAAGCATCCGTGTCTCAAATGAGCCTCAACTCGAAGCCGATGCCGGGCCTGATCAGGAGGTCTATGAAGGAGCTGCCGTAACTCTAGGGGGCTCCGGGTTTTTCGGTGACATTCAGTCCTATAGCTGGACTCAGACCGCCGGCACTTCTGTGTGGTTGTCTGACCCCACAGTACCAAGGCCGACTTTTACAGCTCCCGAGGTTGGGGCCAAAGGCGAAGTCCTCGCCTTTCAGTTAACGGTCACCTACTTCGCAGTGACCGTCGGCCCCCCTGTGTGGAATACAGTACAGATAACGGACACCGATACTGCATATATCCGTGTCTTGGATTTATCGCAATTCAGAGCCAATGCCGGGCCTGATCAGGTCATCTAT
The DNA here is from genome assembly GCA_030592345.1 of Deltaproteobacteria bacterium. Lineage (GTDB taxonomy): Bacteria > Desulfobacterota > Desulfobacteria > Desulfobacterales. Next base: position 31,977 of record JAUVJO010000005.1, on the reverse strand, counting down.
GAAGTAACTTCCGTTACTTTGGACGGTTCCCGGTCTTCCGGAGATATTGAGTCCTATAGCTGGACCCAGACCGCCGGCACTCCTGTGGGCTTGTCTGACACTACATCGCCAAAGCCGACTTTTGTTGCGCCCGAGGTTGGTATTGAAGGAGAAGTGCTCACCTTTGAGTTGACAGTCAGCGACAGCGAAACGACAGATAAAGATACAGTACTTATCCGTGTCGTTGACACATCCCAACTCAAAGCAAATGCAGGCCCTGACCAGTGGGTTGATAAAGGAGCTACAGTTACTCTGGATGCCTCTGGGTCTTCCGGTTTAATTCAGTCCTGTAGCTGGACTCAAACCGCCGGCACTTCTGTATGGTTGTCTGACGACACATCGTCAAGGCCGACTTTTGCTGCGCCCGAGGTTGGTGTTGAAGGCGAAGCCCTCGACTTTGAGTTGACAGTCACCGACAATGAACACATGACAGATACAGATACGGTACGTATCCATGTGAATCAGGAGAAGCCGTCATCGTCGGATGACGGAGGAGGAAGCTGCTTCATCGCTACTGCCGCACCCGGCTCCGGAAAGGCGTCTTATGGCTCAAATCGTCCCGGCTTTGCAATGCCAATCGTTAACCTTGCGTTTGCTCTTGGATGCGTAATCTTGCTTGCTTTGGTCCGTCGAGCAGATTAGTTTGAAAGAAAGAGCGTGATATATCGTAACGTCCTGCAGATTCGGCTAAGCGGACAAAGATTCCCTTAAAGGGTCAGGCATATTCTCGACGGCCTCAAGACCCACAATTTCCTGGAAAGCCGGAATTCCAGAGAGTTGGGTCACTTGAAGGATAAAATCATCCGGCGGGAGAAAGGTCTCTAACGGCGACTTCAAGACCATCACCGGAAGGCCCCCCAAATCAGTGAGATCCCTCGTTTCCACCTTGTAGCGAAGGTCTTCGATCAACTGAGTCAAGGCAGGATAATGCTTCAGGAAAACAACCATGGCCAGATGGTCAATGATGGCCTGTCTCATATCGTCTGGCTGGCCGGATTCGGCCCCGGAGACCATAGCCCTTAAGCGATTCAAAGGGCACTCACCTCGATAGGAAAGGATCCACCTCGTGGGAGAGGTAATCCTGGTTGCTTTTTCCGTGGAGTCTCCGGAATAAAGGGAGTATTCCAGATGCGTTCCTTCTAATTGGTTTGAAATAGGTGGCAAAGGCAGGTGAAGCTTTTTGGGCAAACCGAACGGTTTTTCACAAACCGCGGCATATCGTTCCTGAAGTTCGGCAAATGCCTTTTCTGACCCGGGCACCTCTTGCATGACCGCACTTTTTATGTACGTACCAAACAACTTTCTTGGGGTAAAAAGGGGCCTTAAAACCGTCAAGTGGCCCTTGAGGCGCTTGTTCAGAGCGTTGGCAATCTTCTCCGTGGCCTGACGTAGCTTCAGGAATTCCTGACTGTCCAAGCTCTTGCGCGCTATTTCTTCGTTATTCATGGGAACAAACCTAATTTTTATGCAATTTTAGTATGTTGTATAGCAGCTTCCTAGAACGAAGTCAATCTGAAAGATCTAAAACGCCTACTTCAGCCCCACGACGTATACATCTGCTTCTTCCTCGGTTGAATAAGAGCCAAATATAATTGATTTGGGAAAGCCTTCAACCTTCACAAAATAAGACGTCTCGGTATGCAGCTCATTCTGCACAGCCCAGGCTGTGTATTTTTTTTCACCCAAATTCAATTTCAAGCCTTTCAGCGGATAGTTGAGGACTGATTCGCTCGGGAGGCTTCCCTTGGGGCCGACAGCATGAAAGGTAATCTCAGCACCTTCCACCCCAAACATGGCCCCAAGCCATGCGGTGTTTCGGGGACCAACCTCAAACCATTGCCCAATCTGGGCATTACCGTAGGTATTTAGCCGATACTCTGGCAGTATTGCCTTCACAGGAGCATGGGCTTTGGCCACGAGTTTTGCGCCTAAGCCGGGAACCGACGCAGATAAAACGTCAGCTCCCTTCAATGGAGTGGGCAGTACATCAGAAAAGATAGGATTGCCTTCTGTTTGCAATATCACGATGGGAAAATTGACTCCTTTTTGGGCCTGGAGTGTAATGGTCAGAAGGGAAAGCCCGTATCGAAGAGATGGGGCGCACAAATCCTCTTCAGATGCCAAAATAGCCCAAAGCACAATATTTGAATTGAGCAATTCATCCCTGGATTTGACCCACGCTAACTTCTCCAGGTCATCCTCCCAGAAATGTCCATTGACTTCGAGGCCATAGGTTTTGAGTTGAGACATCAATTTCCTTACTGTCTCTTCAGAGGAAATCAGCGAAGTAATCCATATGTTTTTCATCATTTCGTCCCTTTTCCAATGCCTTTACGATGTGTGCTGTTTTCGGGTGAACCCTGAAAACCTATAGACTTTCACATATTAAATTTCGCAAGGCCAGAGGGAGGAGGCTGTATTGTAATACGCCGACGACCGATAACGCAGTGAAATTTAATATGTGAAAGTCTATACATGATATCTTACCTCACAGATCGAATATTCTCATGAAAATATTGTACAAATGCATGAACATGTCAAGACTATTTCGTTGGCGGACAGGGGCCGTGCTTTAGCGTTGTGCGTAAAGCACAACGGCCTTGAAACCGAGAGAGTGCCATAGCCAGAATTGCTGCCCGCAGCTTCTAGCTCTTGACACAACACAACGGACGCGTTAGCATCGGAAATGCTATGATTAGGTGGCACAACTGCGAAATCTCTAATTGCACGGGTAGGGAGTTTTTAGTTCCGACAGAATCACAGGACTATACCTCGGAAGGTTGCAAATTGCGTTTTTTCGGTGAGCAATGAGCATCAAGAGCAAGGCGCGAAGGCGCAGAACATAGACTTTCACATATTAAATTTCACAAGGCCAGAGGGAGGAGGCTGTATTGTAATACGCCGACGACCGATAACACGGTGAAATTTAATATGTGGAAATCTATAGCTGGTTATTGCAAGCCTGAGCAACACAGCTATTGGTGTTCATGGCCAGCGAAAAATCGTTATTTGTGGCCTTTCGAGGTATAACAACCAGTATGGGGCCTTGATTTGCTATGCCCACAATGATACAAGTTTTCACGATGAAAGGGAAAAAAACTGGCAAAACGGTTTTCTTGTGTCAAAACTGTGGATACCAGGCTGCCAAATGGATGGGGAGATGTCCTGACTGTGGTGAGTGGAACACCTTGGTGGAAGAAAGTCGCCATCCAGGGCCTGCGCTTTCATCCAGGGTCTCTTCTCCAGTTCCGATCGATACAGTGGAAATGAGTCACGTAAGGCGTATGGCCACAGGGATACAGGAATTTGATCGGGTCCTCGGCGGCGGGTTGGTCCCGGGATCTGTCATCTTGATAGGTGGTGATCCGGGCATCGGAAAATCTACCCTTGTGCTTCAAGTATTACACCGGCTCGCATCTCAGGATCACAAGGTCCTCTATGTTTCTGGTGAGGAATCGGTTCAGCAGATCAAACTCAGGAGCAAGCGCCTAGGCACAGGGTCCGGGGGTTTGTGGGTCGTCTCGGAGACAGACCTCGAATCGATCAGGGCTATGACAGATGAGATGATGCCGGATGTGCTGGCGGTAGATTCCATCCAGACTATATTCACCCATGAATTGACCTCTGCCCCTGGAAGCGTTAGCCAGATTCGGGAAGCCACAATGCATCTCATGTTTTTGGCAAAACGCACAGGTATTCCGATTTTTTTGGTGGGCCACGTGACCAAAGACGGAGCCATTGCCGGCCCCAGGCTATTGGAGCATATGGTTGACACGGTGCTCTATTTTGAGGGTGGCGAGAATAACCTGTTTCGGATTTTGCGCGCGGTCAAGAATCGTTTTGGTTCCACTAATGAAATCGGTATATTTGAGATGAAGGATAACGGACTTTGTCAGGTTGTCAATCCTTCTTCGGTCTTCTTATCCGAGCGTCCCTGTCTTGTTCCCGGTTCTGTGGTTACAGCCAGCATAGAAGGATCCAGGCCCATATTGCTTGAGATCCAGGGCCTGGTTTCAAGGTCGAGCTTTGGCACACCGCGGCGAACCGTGCTTGGGGTGGACTACAACAGGGTGTCACTTCTGGTGGCTATCATGGAAAAAAAACTTGGGTTGCAGTTGATGAACGAGGACATCTTTGTGAATGTGGCCGGAGGCGTGAGGGTGGTTGAACCTGCGGTAGATCTGGCGATCGTATCGGTGGTTGCTTCGAGTTTCTTTGATAGACCTGTCAAGGGGCGCACGATAGTGCTGGGTGAGATCGGGTTGACCGGGGAAGTTCGGGGAATAAGCAGGGTTGAGCAGAGAGTTTATGAGGCTGCAAAGATGGGCTTTGAGCGCTGTCTGCTTCCGGGCGACAATTTAAAGCACGTCAATAGACCGGACTCCATAGCGTTGATTGGCGTACAGACAGTTTCTGAGGTCGTTGACTGTTTGTTTTGACTTGAAAAGACCCATTTACTGCGGTATGTGTCATTAACTGCCCCTGGTGAAATCTTATTTCTCACACGACTGTTACACAATACGTGCCCGCAAGGAAGGGTTTCCAGCACGATCGGTTTACAAGCTTGAGGAGATTCAGAAGAGATTTCACATCCTGAAAAAGGGAGACCGCGTGCTTGATCTGGGCTGTTTCCCTGGTTCTTGGCTGCTTTTTGCCTCCAGGATAGTGGGAGATAATGGTATGGTTGTTGGAGTCGACATCGCTCAGGTTTCGGTTCAGCTTCCACCCAATGTTCGATTTGTTAAGCACGATGTCCTTTGTTGGGACGCGTCATTCCTGGAGTCCGTTGGCGGTCCCTTTGATACGGTCCTGAGCGACATGGCACCTTCTACCACAGGGAGTAAGTTTGTGGATGCTCTGAGGTCCGTTGAACTTGGTGAATCTGCGTTGGCCATTGCCGCGCGTGTCCTGGTGCCAAGGGGCGCATTTGTGTGCAAGATTTTTCATGGGCCTGATTTTATAGATTTTTCAGAACAGGCCAAGAGGTTGTTTGGCCGGCTCGTACATTTTAAGCCCAAGAGCAGCAAAAAGGGGAGCAAAGAGATCTTTATAGTTGGATTGGGGAAGAAGTAATATTGGTTCACCGTAATAGACTTTCACATATTAAATTCACAAGGCGGAGGAGGCTGTATTGTAATACGCCGACGACCGATAACGCGGTGAAATTAAATATGTGAAAGTCTATATCACACAACATGCAAATGAGGGGGAAGCATGTCCGGGCATTCAAAGTGGAGCACGATTAAGCGTAAGAAGGGCGTTACGGACGCCAAACGGGGCAAGATCTTTACCAAGTTGATCAAAGAGATTACTGTGGCCGCGCGTTTTTGTGGAGGTGATCCGGATGCCAATCCCCGCCTCCGCACGGCTATTGCCACAGCAAGATCAGAGAACATGCCCAAGGAGAACATTGAAAGGGCTGTAAAAAAAGGGACCGGAGAGTTGGATGGCGCTACTTATGAAGAGGTCTTTTATGAAGGGTATGGTCCTGGTGGGGCGGCTGTTTTTGTTGAGTCACTGACCGATAATAAGAATCGCACGGTAGCTGATATTCGCTATGCCTTTAGCAAGTCCGGGGGAAGCTTGGGTGAGGCTGGATGTGTTTCCTGGATGTTTGCCCAAAAGGGCCTCTTTGTTTTCGAAAAGAACGGTACAGACGAAGACACGCTCATGGAAGTGGCACTGGATTCCGGGGCAGAAGATATCAGGGATGAGGAAGAGACGTTTGAAGTGGTTACTTCCCCGGAAGATTTTGAGGCCGTAAAGATTGCTTTGGATGAGAGGACCCTGAGTTATGTCCTTGCCGAGATCACGATGGTGCCCAACAGTACAGTCAAACTGGATGGTAATGAGGCCGAACAGATGCTTCGGCTCATCGACGGTTTAGAAGACTCGGACGATGTTCAGAAGGTCTATTCCAATTTTGATATTTCTGACAAGGCCCTTGAAGAACTGGACAGTGCCTAAGTTTTTTGGGGTGTCTTGCGGATGATTTTTTCGAATAAATGTTTTACCGAAGAGTTTTTTCTGCTATAGACTTTCACATATTAAATTTCACAAGGCCAGAGGGAGGAGGCTGTATTGCAATACGCCGACGACCGATAACGCTGTGAAATTTAATATGAGAAAGTCTATAGCAAGAAGGAAGGTGATGCCTGTTTGTTAGTACGGGATGACTTGCGGTATTCAGAAGAACACATCTGGGTTCGACGCGAAGGTGATCATACGGTTAGCATTGGCATAACCGATCATGCTCAGATAACGTTGGGTGAACTCAATTATGTGGAACTCCCCAACGAAGGCGATATCATCGTCATCTGCGAATCTTTTGGAAGTGTCGAATGCGAAAATCTTGTCAGCGATCTTTACGCCCCTCTTTGTGGTCTTGTTGTCGCAGTTAATCGTGAAGTGATTGAAAATCCCGCATTGATTAATCACTCGCCCTACGAACGTGGCTGGATCATTCGTGCCACGCTCCATCATATAGAGGAATTGGACATACTCATGACTGCTGACGACTATGAAGAATACGTCATTGGCGAGAGCGTTTGACCGGTTCCCCTTCCAATATCGGGCATCAAGGAACCAGCATCCAATATCAACCTTCTCACTCCAGTTGCATTACATCTGCTCCTTTGGGGATCTTGAATATAAATAAGGAATCATCAAGACCCTGATTGAATCTAAATCCTTCAAATCGGATGGTCGTTTTGTCGCCAAAAGCATTATGAGTAACCGACTGGACGATATCAAAGGTGTTTTTTGAAATATACAAAAGAATATCTACCAGATCCGGCTGCCTTGTCTTGGGGAGGAGCTTCAGGACATATCGATCTTTTTCCTCGAGTACCTTACCTGCCAACTGCACAACAAAGCCATCCAGAAGCTTGCCAGGTTCGTTGAAGAACTTTGTCCATTCTGCATTGCCAAAATAGTCGGCAGCCCGTCCTACCATGACCTGGTTTTCCTCTGGCCGATGAATCCACACACTGTCTCCGTCTGTAATAATAAAATATTGCTCCGGCGTCTTATAGTGCCAACGCATGCCTGTCGGTGGCTTAAAGTAGACATGTCCCTTGGCAGTGTCGACCATGCCCATGGCCTTTAAGTGAGATTCCTGGACGAAATCAGCCTCAAAATCGGCTGCCCCATACCTGTGCTGGACGCGCTCCAATATCTCAGAGACTGAAAGGGGATTAGACGCTCCGCAATGGCCATGGGAGAAAAAAGTGAATAACATTATCAAGAGAGCTAAAGCGACGGGCGACGGGAAAAACCGCTCCCATTCAGGGTTTTCTGTCTTCATCTAGTCGGCCTCCTTATTCTTTATATCCCTTGACCAGCACTTCCCTGGGTTTGCCTCCATCACCAGCGCTGACAATACCTTCGCGTTCCATCACTTCGATCATGCGGGCGGCCCTATTATATCCAACTCTGAGACGACGCTGGACCATGGAGATGGATGCCTGTCTGGTTTCGGTGACCAGGGCCACGGCCTCGTCATATTTTTCATCGTATTCGTCCTCATGTACTGTTTCTTCTTCAGGACGGGCCTGCAAAATCTCTGCCTGGTAAAGGGGCTTTTGCTGTTCTTTCAAATAATCAATGATCCTGCGAATTTCTTGCTCCGAAACATAGGCTCCGTGGATGCGCTGAAGCTTGGCCGTGCCTGGCGGCAAAAGGAGCAAATCGCCGTTTCCCAACAAACCTTCGGCACCATTGGAATCCAGAATTGTTCTGGAATCCGTTCTGGAAGAGACTTGAAAAGATATCCTGGTCGGGAAGTTGGCCTTGATAATGCCTGTTAAAACATCCACAGAAGGCCGTTGCGTTGCAATGATCAGGTGTATCCCGGCCGCCCTGGCCATCTGTGCAAGACGTGTCAGGGCCAGTTCTACATCCCGCGAGGCCACCAACATAAGGTCAGCCAGTTCGTCGATGACAATCAAGATAAGTGGAAGATTCTCATGCGTGGCCTTCTCTTCGGATGCCCCTGGGTCTTGTGCTTTGCCGGCATGCTCAACGTCTGCCTTTTCCTTGACGAGTTTTTTGTTGTACTGGTGTATGTTGCGCGCCCCCTTTTCAGCCATGAGGCCATAACGGCGTTCCATCTCGTTGACTGCCCAGTGCAGGCCTCGCGTTGCCTTCTTGGCATCGATGACAACAGGCACAATCAAGTGAGGGATGCCCTCATACGTGGAGAGTTCAATCCGCTTTGGATCTATCAACATCAAATTTACTTCCTTAGGGGTTGCCTTGTAGAGCACACTGCAAATCATGGCGTTTAAGGCAACGCTCTTGCCAGACCCCGTGGCACCGGCGATCAGAAGATGAGGCATTTTTGCAAGATCGGCTGTCACAGGACCGCCCAGAATATCCTTACCCAGGGCCAGGGTGAGACTTGATTTGGATGTTTGGAAGTCTTGAGAAGCTATGATATCTTTGAGCCGAACAGTTTCGCGCTGTGCGTTTGGGACCTCTATGCCAATGACTGCCTTACCCGGAATAGGGGCCACGATACGAATGCTCTCGGCCCGGAGGGCAAGGGAGAGATCGTCTGCCAGGTTGACAACCTTGTTGATCTTGACTCCGGGTGCCGGTTCATACTCGTACATAGTCACTACAGGGCCGGGAGATACAGCTACGACCTTTCCGTAGACATCAAAGTCGCTCAGCTTTTTTTCCAACAACCTGGACTGCATTTGAAGCGTTTCACGGTCCATGGCCTTCACATCAGCTTCAGACCCTTCCATGAGATTCAGCGAAGGAAGTCTGAACCAATGATCATCGGTCATGAACTCAAAGGCTTCCTGCCTGGCAGAAGGGACTTCTTTGCGTTGTTTGGGGGAGTGTTCTATGATTCTAAGAGGCGCATCCTTTCTTGATGATAGCTTTTGATCTTTTGTCGCTCGCGTCTTGGCTTTTTGATGACGCTCTCTCGATATGACACGGGCAGTCTTTATGCGGTTGAATGTGCTACGACACAGAGTGGTTACCCACAGGAACAGCCTCATGAGCGACAGGCGGGTGGTCATAATGAACCCAATGGTCCAAATCGTGAAGAGAAAAATAAGGGCTCCGGTTGTATTGATGTACTTGACAGCAATCCTGGCCAGAGGGATTCCTAGTACCCCGCCGCTTGAAAACTGATTTCCAAAGACAAGGTAATTGGTTCGGTAGACGGACAGGAGCCCGGCTGTTGTTACCATTAAGAGGAACCCACCAACAAGGGCAACGAGGATGACACGCCTGGAGGAGTCGTTGAGAACAGACAGTGTAATTACAAACAATACGATAGGTGCCCAGAACGCACCCAGCCCAAAGACGGCCACGAGAAAGCCGGCTACGTGTGCTCCTGCCGGCCCGAAGAAATTGTGCACCTCTCCTTGTGCCTGGACTTGATTCACACAAGGATCTGATGGATGATATGTAACAAGGCATAATCCCGTAAAGATGAGAGTGAAAATAAGAACAACCCCGAGGATTTCCTTACGCATTTTGATTGATTCATACCTCCACGATGACTCATGATCTCGTTATTAGAGCCCACATGGGTAGCTTGCTCGAATCCTCTCAAGCTCTGTTTTCATGATGGAGCGGATCGAATCCATGAGGAGTTTCTTGGTTTTGGTGTCGCAAGAGGCAGTGTCAATAGGGGGATTGATACTGACAATAATTTGACCGGGGTTGACGCGAAGACTCCCTTTAGGCATGACGGAGCGGGTCCCACAAATTACTACCGGAACAATAGGCCGTCCTGCACGGACGGCAAGGTGAAATCCCCCTGCCTTAAATGGCTTGATTTGACCATTTTCACTTCGGCTCCCCTCGGGGAAAATCACCACAGAGACCCCTTGGGCGATCTTTCGGGCTGCCTCCAACAGGCTATTGTGGGCTGCCTTCCGATCGGACCTGTCAATGCTGATATATCCGACCCTGGCCAGGGCGTGTCCAAAAACCGGAATCCGGAAGAGTTCCTTCTTGGCCAGCCACCGAAATTGGACAGGCAAGTATCCAAGAAGCACCGGGATATCGAACATACTCTGGTGATTGGCCATGTATATATACGTTGTACGGGGGTTGATATGATCAAATCCTTCAACAGTTACTTTAACCTGACTGACAAGAAGGATCGATTTGGCCCAGAACCTTCCCACCAGGTGGGCCATGTCGCCACCCTTTAAGAATGATGCGACAATAGCACCCACGGAGCAAAACAAGGTGACCAAGACCACCCAGATTGGAATAAGGACATTTCGTATCATAGGCCAGGACATTTTGGATTTGGATTGCACGTTATCTAGTGCAGCGTCTCATAAATTCTGTATTCAAAATTGGCAAAATGACATGTCTTAATAATGGTTATATTTAATCCACGCGGATTATTTCCAGGGATCCTTTTTACGACAGAATCTTTAGCGTCTCAAACATGGTGTCGGCAAATCGAATAATGCTCTCTCTTTGTTCAGTATTGGCGTAATGAATACAGTCGCACCGAACCCTGTTTCGGGTTCGGATCAAGAGTTCAAAGGAGATTGCCATAGTGTTGAGTTCAACAGCAAAATAAAATGGCTGACAGTTTGTATGGGCGGCCTGAATCTCATCTAGCAGATGTTCCTCTACGGGTACCCAGTAGAGGTTTTCCACACGGGAAGAACCAAAACGTTCATCCAGATGGGCCTTAAGCTTTTCATAATCCTCGTACCGGAGTTCGTCAATGCGATACTGTTTCATATTCTGTCGCCTCTCAGATAAGCTTGACTCCGCAATTTACTACATTCCGCATTCCACATAGGCCATAACAGTGGACTTCGTCAACTTGTAAATCGTTAAATCCGTCATGGCCGCCAAACAAAGAATCCCGCATCACTGGTTGTGCTGCGGGATTCGTTACAGTTTCGCGTTACAGTGGTAACCAGTAACCCGTTTCCTCCACCCACTTCATCCTGTAGACTTTCACATATTAAACTTCACAAGGCCAGAGGGAGGAGGCTGTATTGTAATACGCCGACGACCGATAACGCGGTGAAATTAAATATGTGAAAGTCTATACAACGGGGCAACCGGTAAACGGGCCAACAGGCTAACCCGATAACTATTTGTTATCTTTTACCTCCTCGAAGTCTGCATCCACCACATTTTCGTCTTGAGAGGGCTTAGATTCGGGCTCGGCAGACGGCTCGGCTCCGGCAGCTTGCTCTCCTCCTGCCTGGGCTGCACCAGATGCCTTAGCATACATGGCCTCAGCCAATTTGTGGGACGTTTGCATCAGTTCTTCGCTCAAGCGCTTGATCTCTTCGGTATCAGACCCTTCCATGACCTTCTTGAGCGGTTCGATTGCCCCTTCTACTTTTTCCTTGAGCGATGGGTCCATCTTGTCACCCAGTTCCTTCATGGACTTTTCTGTCTGGTAGATCAGGCTGTCAGCCTGGTTTCTGGCCTCAACCAGATCTTTTTTCTTCTTGTCGTCCTCAGCGTGAGCCTCGGCCTCTTTAACCAGCCTTTCAATTTCTTCATCAGACAGGCCGCTTGAGGCTGTTATCTGAATAGATTGTTCCTTTCCTGTTCCAAGGTCTTTAGCCGAGACATGGACTATTCCGTTGGCGTCAATGTCAAAGGCAACCTCGATCTGGGGGATACCCCGAGGTGCCGGTGGGATTCCAACGAGCTCAAAGCGTCCTAAGGTCTTGTTGTATTCGGCCATTTCACGTTCGCCTTGCAGTACATGTATCGACACTGCAGGCTGGTTGTCAGCGGCCGTGGAAAATATCTGGCTTTTTTTCGTGGGGATAGTGGTGTTCTTTTCAATCAATTTGGTAGATACGCCACCGAGCGTCTCAATACCAAGAGAAAGCGGGGTCACATCAAGGAGAAGCACGTCCTGGACGTCACCTTTCAAAACTCCGGCTTGAATGGCGGCTCCCAGGGCCACTACTTCGTCAGGGTTCACGCCCTTGTGAGGTTCTTTATCAAAGAAGGCCTTTACTTTCTGTTGCACGGCCGGCATCCGGGTCATGCCACCCACTAAAATGACCTCGTTGATGTCTGAGGGATTCATGCCTGCATCTTTCAGGGCCGTCCTGCAAGGTCCTACCAAATTTTCAAGGAGATCATCCACCAGGGATTCCAGCTTGGCCCTTGTGAGCTTTATGTTCAGATGTTTCGGCCCGCTGGCATCGGCCGTAATAAAGGGGAGGTTCACATCAGTCTCCATGGAAGTGGAAAGCTCCATTTTGGCTTTTTCCGCACCTTCCTTTAGGCGCTGCAATGCCATTTTGTCATTACGGATGTCGATTCCCTGGTCCTTCCTGAATTCCTCGGCAAGATAATCAATAATCCTTTGATCAAAGTCTTCACCCCCCAAGTGGGTGTCACCGTTTGTGGACTTTACCTCAAAGACACCTTCTCCTATCTCAAGCACGGAGATATCAAAGGTGCCTCCACCCAGATCGAACACTGCTATTTTTTCATCTTTCTTCTTGTCCAGCCCATAGGCCAGGGATGCCGCGGTCGGCTCGTTAATGATCCTTAACACATTGAGCCCCGCGACCTTACCCGCAGCTTTTGTGGCCTGCCGCTGGCTGTCATTGAAATAGGCAGGTACGGTGATAACCGCTTCGGTCACCTTCTGACCCAAGTATTCTTCGGCCGTCTTTTTCATTGCTTGCAGTATATGCGATGAGATCTCTGCCGGGCTGTTGGTCTTGCCCTGAATCTCTACCCGTGCGTCACCATTGGCTGCCTGGGTAATCTTGAATGGGCAGATATCTTTGTCGTGCTGGATCTCTCGCGAAGCATACTTTCGTCCGATGAGCCGCTTGACTGCATAGACGGTGTTTTCGGGATTTGTCACCGCCTGTCGTTTGGCCGATTGGCCCACCAGCCGTTCCCCACTGCTGGTCCAGGCAACCATGGATGGTGTGGTCCGTCCACCCTCCGGATTGGTAATCACCTTTGGGTCTTTGCCCTCCATGATGGCCACACACGAGTTGGTGGTTCCAAGGTCGATTCCTATCACTTTACTCATCAGTTTCCTCCTTGCGATCTATGTTGAAACGACCGATTTTTTATCTCTATTTTGGATTCATCCTCATCCTCATCTGCATCTGCCGGTGGTCTCACCTCAACTTTGACCCCGGGCATTTTTGAGATAACTACCATAGACGGCCTGAGGAGTCGATCACTAAGCATGTAACCCTTTTGAAGTTCCTTGGACACGGTGTTTTCAGCGTACCCCTCGCGCTCTTCTTGCGAGACCGCCTGATGAAAGTTCGGGTCAAAGGGTTTTCCCAGGGCATCCATAGGGGCAACCCCGAACTTTTTGAGGCTGTCCTTAAGCCCTTTTAGGGTCATTTCGACACCTTCCCGTATACCTTCCAACGTATCCCTGTTTGTCTCGTTTCGGGTATCAAGTGCCCGCTCCAGGTTGTCCACAACCGGCAAGATCTCCTTGATGAGGGATTCATTGGCAAATTTTCGAAAATCATTCATTTCCCGTTCACTACGTTTCTTGTAGTTTTCAAATTCGGCCGTCATCCTCAACAGACGTTCGTAATTCGATTCCGCCTTTTTTTCTGCGGCTTCCAAGCGTTCTTTAAGGCTTTGCTTTCGAAAAATTTTTTTCTTTGCCGGTTTAGGAGTATCCTTATCCGGTTCTTCGGCCGCTTCCGAAGATATGTGCCCGTTCTTGCTGTCAGTCAAAGTGATCTCCAGATATAGAGTTGATCTTGTTGCTTTTTGTATCTACTTAAAATTTGAAAAGAAAATAAGAACCTCAGGAGCATTTGTCAAGGGGGGTCGGACAAAAGGGGCTATCCAGACTGCGATGGTGCAAGGCATAAGTATTCGTAACCGTTCACGGGTTCAATCGTTCACGGGTTCAATCGTTCAGGGGTTCAGGGGTTCAAAGGTTATAGTCTACTGATATCCTGAACCTATTCGTGGCGCTTGAGGTATGATTCAGATTAGCCTCTTTCACCCATAGGGTGATAAATGACATTTGCACTTATCAACGTTTTTTCTTGATGATCCCGCTTTTTAGCGGGATTAGGGCGTTTCAACCCTGAACCTTGAACGCTGAACCGCTCAACCCGGGTAGAAGTTACCTCTAAGCCTGTGAACACATACTTTTTTTGACTTTTTCAGCCATACGTCCCTGCCAGGTATCTTGTTGCTCAAGTGTTTTGTTGATCTGTGAAAGGGTCTGTTGTTTGTGCAAGGCCCACGCCGGAGCGAGGAGGGCAGGGGGGAGGGGGTCTCCGGTAAGGCGCTGTACGACTGTGTCAGGTGAAAGACGTTCCAGAAAAGCCACGACCCAATCAACGTATGTGTGCTGATCAAGGATCGTGCAACCGCCATCCTTGTAAAGCTGTGCCAAGGGTGTCTCTTTGAGAACAAACAAGCTATGTATTTTGATGCCGTCGATGCCCAGGTCTGCCACGGCCGTGGCTGTTTCAAGGATATCCTGCTTGGATTCACCGGGCAGCCCCAAGATCACGTGGGCACAAATCAGTATGTTTCTGCCTCTGGTCATTTGAACGGCATGGACAAAATCTTCAAACGCATGACCACGATTAATAAGATTCAGGGTCCTGTCGTGTATGGATTGAAGCCCGTATTCAATCCATACCATGTGGGTTGTGGTGTATCGCTCAATAAGATTGAGTTTTTCCTCATCAACACAGTCCGGCCTTGTCCCAATGGCAAGCCCCACAATATCAGAATCAGCCAGGGCCTCATCGTAGCGTTTCCTTAGGATGTCACAGGGGGCGTACGTGTTAGTAAATGCCTGAAAATAGGAGAGAAACTTTTTGGCTTTATAGCGGGCAGCCAATCGGGCCTTTCCTTGTTGAATTTGGTCTGTAATCGATTGACCTTTACCCGCTGCGCCGGAACCCGAGCCCTTGGTGTCGCAGTAGATTCAACCGGTGGCTGATAGTGTCCCGTCCCGATTGGGGCAGGAAAAACCAGCGTCTATGGTGATCTTCTGGACCCTACAGCCGAACTGATGCCTGAGATAACCGTTAAAATCGTTATATCGTTTTGTCATGATCGTTTGCGGTTTGCGGCTTGCGCCTTGAGAACAGTACGTCGGTTGTCGTGTACTTGGTTGCGCACCCTTTGTCGAACCCTTTCCACCGTACCTCAAGTTGTCATAAGTTGGCCGAAGCCGAACCACGACACGGGCTGCATTACTTACCGCTGCTTCCTTCCGGATCTGACGGGGTTCGTAACCGCCTGTTGCGTGGTGCCCGACCAGGGACAACCCTTGGGACATGGAGTGATGAGCCCTCAAAAGGGAATTCAGCCCCGCATAAGCGGATTTCGGGTGACAGGACACCGCTAACTCCCCGCCTAGCGCAACCAAGTAACTCCATTAAATAGCGCAAAGGGCGTTCAATATCAACGGCAAAAGATGCCGACACTTCTTTTTCCTTGACTCAACTTTCTTGAATACCTTAATGTTCCTACTAATATGGGTTAGCCGGGTGTAGGCGTTCACAGGTTCAGAGGTTCAGGGTTCCAGGTTAACCGAAAAAATGAACCGTTGAGTTACAGGATGTGTATATGATCATGCTGGACGCACCTTTACCCTGTTAGGGGACTCTGATAGGGCGTGCAGTCAATCGAGGAGGTTTCATTCCCGCCAGGGGCGGGACTAGCCTATGATCAAAATCAGCAAAAAAAGATAACTCTGAACGATGAACTCTGAACCCGTCAACGGCTAACGGGCTAAACCGGCTAAGGGGCCAAACCGGCTAACCGCAAATTCTACCCATGTCTGGAAACAAAAACCCGTTCGTGGCAGCGGTTGAGGCTACTGTCCGGCGTTATCGCATGCTGGAGCCTGGCGACACAGTGCTGGTCGGTGTGTCTGGTGGACCCGACTCTGTCTCACTCCTTCACAGCCTTATCGCGCTGAGGGCTAATTGGTCACTTTGCCTGGTGGTGGCCCACCTCAACCACCAGCTTCGAGGAGCAAGAGCAGACCAGGAAGCCGTTTTTGTTAAGCGCCTAGCTTCAGATTTACAGATCCCGTGCGAAATCGGTTCAAGGGATGTGGGTTCTTATAGTGCTGAGCACCGGTTGTCCGTTCAGGAGGCAGCCAGGGCGCTTCGTTATGCCTTTTACGATGAGGTGTCGGCCAGGCATGGAGCAAAGAAGATTGCTCTTGGACATCAAGCCAGTGACAATGCCGAATCAATTCTCATTCACCTGTTGCGAGGAACAGGACCACCAGGCCTGGCCGGTATCCCGCCAGTACGCGATGGGCGCGTCATACGGCCCCTTATAGATTTGACAAGAGAACAGGTATTGGAGTTTCTAAAACAAGGTGGCTTTGAATATGTGGAGGATTATTCGAATCTCGATCCAAAATACCTCCGGAACAGGATTCGCCACGAACTCTTACCTTTCATTACTAATTATTTCAACCCAAAGGCAGCTCACGCCTTGACCCGCCTCGCCTCTGTTGTGCGGGAAGAAGAGGATTTTTGGGCCCGGCAGGTAGGTGGCGTTTTTCAGGATTTTGTATTAGAGCAGACAACAGACCACCTAACGCTTTCAGCCCACGGCCTGGCTCATTTACACCCGGCGCTCTTGCGCCGATGTGTGCGCCACGCCGTGTTGTTATTAAAGGGTAGCTTGAGGCGATTAGGGCATAACCACGTAGAAGCGGTGGTTCGACTTGCCAGGGGGGATTGTCCATCAGGGCGGGTGGATCTTCCCTACGGCATTAGCGTAGTCCGTGATTGGGATGAAGTCGTGTTCTTGCTCGGACCGCCCGCGAAAAGGCCCGGGTTTGAGTATCACATAGCCGGGACAGGGACGACCCTTATCCGGGAGATCGGTGCATTAATTAACCTTTTGGTGTGTGAGGCAAAAAGAGTTGATGAGTTTGGAAGATATCCTTCCACCACGGCGTTTTTTGACCTGTCTACGTTATCATTTCCGTTGATGGTCAGAAACTTTAGGGACGGAGACCGGTTCAGGCCCCTGGGGATGCATGGTTCGCAAAAGCTAAAGGCATTTTTCATCAACCATAAGGTTTCCAGGTCAAAGAGGCACCGATGCCCCCTGCTGCTCAGTGGTGGCACTATCATATGGGTGGGAGGATACCGGATAAGCGATTCGGTTAAGGTGACGGAAAAAACAGAAAGGGTGCTCAAAGCCGAGATCTTGCCGGCATGATCAAAAAGATTGAAAAGGGACTCATAGTGTATTATATTCCAATAAGTTTATTGCAAAACAATACCAGACTATTCTAAGGAGGTCGTTTTATTGAATCCTTTTTACAAAAATCTTGCCCTGTGGCTGGTCATAAGTCTTGTCATGATCTTGCTCTTCAATATGTTCAACCAGTCGAGGGTACAGGACAGAGAGATTAGCTACACCGAGTTCATATCCGAGGTGGAAAAGGGGGCAGTTGCTGGTGTCGTGATTCGCGGCCAACAGATCTCCGGCACAAACGCAAGTGGAGTGCCTTTCAAGACCTTTGCACCTCATGATGCAGACTTGATCAAGATCTTGAGAAGTCACGGGGTAACCATTAAGGCCAAACCGCCTGTCGAATCCCCGTGGTACATGACGGTCCTGGTTTCCTGGTTCCCAATGATTCTGTTGATTGCCGTGTGGATCTTCTTTATGCGCCAGATGCAGGGGGGAGGGGGCAAGGCGCTGTCTTTTGGAAAGAGCAGGGCAAGACTCCTTTCAGACCAGTCTGCCAAGGTAACGTTTGAAGATGTTGCAGGGATTGACGAGGCCAAGGAAGAACTGAGTGAGATCATCGATTTTTTGAAAGACCCTAAGAAATTTACCCGCTTAGGAGGCAGAATCCCAAAGGGTGTCCTTCTAATGGGAGCCCCAGGCACCGGGAAGACTCTTTTGGCACGAGCCATTGCAGGGGAGGCGGGAGTCCCTTTCTTCAGTATTAGCGGTTCGGATTTTGTGGAGATGTTTGTAGGAGTCGGGGCCTCCAGGGTCAGGGATCTTTTTGTTCAGGGGAAAAAAAACGCCCCTTGCATTATTTTTATCGACGAAATTGACGCGGTAGGTCGACACAGGGGTGCTGGTCTGGGAGGGGGACACGACGAAAGAGAACAGACTTTGAACCAACTGCTCGTAGAGATGGATGGTTTTGAATCAAACGAAGGCGTGATTCTGATATCGGCGACAAACCGACCTGATATCCTGGACCCGGCCCTTACCCGGCCTGGCCGTTTTGACCGACAGGTGGTCGTGCCTGTCCCTGATATAAAGGGTCGTGAAGGGATTCTAAAGGTCCACAGCAGCAAGACACCAGTGGCAGAAGATGTTGATTTGTCCGTGCTTGCACGTGGCACACCCGGGTTCTCCGGGGCTGACCTTGAAAACATGGTCAATGAGGCAGCACTTCTGGCGGCTCGGTTTGACAAGGAACGTTTGGAGATGGCTGACTTTGAGGAGGCCAAAGATAAGGTGCTGATGGGGACAGCCCGCAAGAGTCTGATCATCACCGAAGAAGAAAAGAGAAATACGGCATACCATGAAGCAGGCCACACCCTGGTTGCCAAGATGATTCCCGGAACCGACCCGATTCACAAGGTCACCATCATACCCAGGGGGCGTGCCCTGGGGCTTACCCAACAACTTCCTATGGATGAAAAGCATACCTATCCGAAAAAATACCTCCTTGGCAATCTCGCCGTGCTTATGGGGGGGCGGGCGGCTGAAGAGCTTGTTCTCAAGGAGATGACGACCGGTGCCGGCAATGACATTGAGCGGGCCACGGAAATTGCCCGCAAGATGGTCTGCGAGTGGGGCATGAGTGAGGAACTTGGTCCGTTGAGCTTTGGTCAGAAAGAAGAGCAGATCTTCCTTGGCAGAGAGTTTGCTCAACATCGGGACTACAGCGAAGAGACGGCAATGCTTATCGACAAGGATGTTAGACAGTTCGTTTCAGATGCCTACGAAAGGGCCAAGAACATCCTCGCAAAGCATATTGACAGCCTCCACGCCGTGGCACAGGCCCTGCTTGACAGGGAGACCTTAACACTGAGCGATATAGAGGCCATCGTGGCAGGAGATGTTGCTGCGGCAGGTGAAGCAAAGGAAGAAAAGGGCGAGGCCCAGGCCCGGGATGAAGCCAAGGGTCAGGCACCTCAGCAACTCCGACCAGTTCCCAGTTGAGCCGAATGGACAAGGCATCGGTATTCAAGCTTCAATGCGGTCCCTTTTGGCTGACCATAGGCAAACGTACCTTAATCATGGGCGTCCTGAATGTGACGCCCGATTCATTTTCAGACGGCGGTCTCTTTTTTGACAAGGAAAAGGCCATTGCCCACGGCGAAGCCCTGGCAGCAGAGGGGGCTGATATCATTGATGTAGGAGGGGAATCATCGCGCCCATTTTCAGGGTCGGTACCAGCACAAGAGGAGATTCGCCGTGTCGTTGCCGTGATTGAAGAACTTTCCACCCGCCTTTCGGTTCCAATATCCATTGACACCAGTAAGGCCGAAGTGGCAGGCCATGCCATTTCAGCCGGCGCTTCCATAGTCAATGATATTGGGGCCCTCAAGCTTGATCCGGCCATGGCGGGCGTGGTGGCTGAGGCAGATGTGCCGGTTATCTTGATGCACATGAAGGGGACACCAAAGGCCATGCAGATCGATCCCCGTTATGAAGACGTGGTTGGAGAGGTGAAAAGCTTTTTGGCAGATGCCATTCAAATGGCAGAACACGCGGGTATTGACCGTACAAAGATTATTGTGGATCCTGGTCTCGGTTTTGGGAAAACACTCACTCATAACTTACTTCTTATCAAACACCTTTCAGCGTTCCAAGCCCTCGGTGTTCCCGTCCTGATTGGGCCTTCACGAAAATCCTTTATCATTAAAATATTGGGTCCGGAAGACGAGTGTCGTGAAGCGGGTACACAGGCTGCAGTCGCTGCTGCTGTTCTAAGCGGTGCCCATATAGTACGGGTCCATGATGTGAGACGGACAAAGCTGACCGTAGAACTGGTTGATGCGATCAAGGACCCGACAATGGTCCCTGTGGAGTGAAAGCTGAAAGCCCAAAGGGGAGGAAAGAAATGCCTCTATGATTGTTTCAGCTTTGAGCTTTCAGCCTTGAACTTTCACCTAAAATGAGCGGTTCAGGGTTCAAGATTCAAAGGTTATAGTCTGCTGATATCCTTAACTTTATTCATGGCGCTTGAGGCATGATTCAGATTAGCCTCTTTCACCCATTGGGTGAAACATGGCATTTGCACCTATCAACCTATTTTCCTTTTGATGACAGCCAGTTAGGGCGTTTCAACCCGGAACTTTGAACGCTGAACCGCTCAACCCAGGTTTCACTATAGGCGCATTTTTCCTTGCAGGATAAACAAAAGAATGCTTCTCGCTATCGATGTCGGAAATACAAACACTGTGATCGGGGTCTACCGTGGTGAAGATCTCATTAATCACTGGCGGGTCAGAACCGAAAAAGACGTGACAGAGGACGAGTTTCACCTGTTGATCAGGAATCTCTTTTCTTCCGAGGGGGCGGTCATCGAGTCAGTGAGAGGAACCATCATCTCGTGTGTCGTACCCCCTATGGTAAACATACTAAACAGTTTTTGCACGAAATACCTTCATCAGAAACCCGTGTGGGTCGATGCGGCTACATTCAAGGAGATGCCCATTCTATACGATAATCCAAAGGAGGTTGGGGCAGATCGCCTTGTGAATGCGGTCGCAGCCTTTCACAAATACCGCACAAGCCTGGTCGTGGTTGACTTTGGTACTGCAACGACATTTGACTGCATCTCCGATGAAGGCGCCTATCTGGGCGGTGCCATCAGTCCCGGGATCTTGATTTCTTCGGAAGCACTCTTCCAAAAGGCATCTAAGCTGCCACGGGTTGAGATCTTTATGCGACCCAAGTGCGTGATTGCCAAGGACACTATCAGCAGCATGAACGCAGGAATAATATTCGGTTACGCAGGACTTATCGATGGAATCGTGCACCGCATCAAAGAGGAGATGACATCCGTGCCAAGGGTTATTGCCACAGGTGGGCTGGCCGAGCTGATGGCAGAAGTGGCACAGACCATTGAGGTCGTTGAGCCACATCTCACGTTAGAAGGGCTTAGAATCATTTACGGCAACGTGCAAGGCAATGGTGTAACCTCTAACAGTTTTCCGTTTCCGTTCACCGACGGGGAGGACAGAGGTCGGAGGTCGGAGGTCGGAGGACAGACAACAAATAACCAATAACGGACAACAGTGAACCGTGAACGGGTACGATAACCCGATATCAGGCACGGCCTGCTTGTTTCAGGAATTCCTTGAAGACGTGGTAGAACTCTTCGTGCTGTGCCAAGGCGACTTTCAGGATGTTGTTCATGTCGTCTGCGGATTGCGAGTTCACGACGAGGTTTACACTTATGTTGAGGGCTATCATGTTGTCCGTGGTCCTATAATTATTGCCAAGGAGGACTACAAACATGTTTCGCCGGATATGCATAGGAAGCAGGGCCAGATATTGAACCACGTGGTTTGATTCAGCACTGGTGGCCTCAAAGGTTTCATTCACAACGACGATGTCATAGATATGAAGCCGCATATACTTCAAAGCATGACGAGCTGAGTCAGCTTCTACAACCTGATAGTTCATGCCTTCAAGGATACCCCGAAACTTTTGTTTGATTTTCCGATCATACTCACAGAGCAGGGCCGTTCGCATCCCTGCTTGAACATAATCAAAGGGGCTTTCCGCGGGATCATAGGCCCCGGAGTCGACCTTGCTGAGTATGCTCTCCGGATTGCCGGGTCGTGTGGCTGCCTTTCCCTCAAGATCGGTATCAGTCTCAATATCTATCTTGCCCTTACATTTTGGGCACTTTATGGAAACAGTGCGTCCTGACGGTAGCTTTTCGCGGGCAACCTTGAACCTGCTTTGACAATTCTGGCAAACGATTTCCATGGTTCAGTATCTACCAAACCCCTTTTTTTTGTTGGCGTCCATAAGCTACATCGACTTCCAGGTCTTCAATGTCCGTGGTTTTTTCTCCACGTGCGCTCTTTATTTGATCAATTCCCCGCCCCACGATTGGTTTGCGGGATGCATAGGCGTAAGCGGTTTCTTCGGTGATCAGGCCTTGTTCGTAAAGACCTGTGATGTATTTGTCAAAGGTGGTCATTCCAAATGCCTCGCCAGCCTCTATCATCTCGTAAAAGGTTTTTCCTTCAGACTCGCCGTGGATGATGGCTTCCTTTACCCTGAGGTTTGTCCCCATAATCTCAAAGGCGGGCACACGACCACCGTCCACCTTGGGAAGAAGCCTCTGCGAAACGATCCAGCGGATGGAGTCGGCCAATCGGACACGGATCTGGTTTTCCTCGTCGGTATTAAACATGCCAATGATACGATTGATGGTTTGTCCTGCATCCACTGTGTGGAGAGTGGTCAATACAAGATGGCCGGTCTCGGCTGCATTCAGCCCAATCTCCACGGTCTCCCGGTCGCGCATTTCACCCACCAGGATGACCTTGGGGGCTTGTCGCAGAGCAGCCCGGAGCCCGTTGGCAAAGGTGTCAAAGTTAGTGCCCATCTCCCGTTGGTTGAAGGTGGCCTTTCTGTGGGGATGCTCGTATTCGATCGGGTCTTCCAAGGTCACTATATGGACCGATTTCTTTTCGTTGATTTCATTCAGTAGGGCTGCCAGGGAGGTAGTCTTGCCCGTCCCGGTCGCTCCTGTGACCAGAATAAGGCCGTTTTTTTCCTCAGCCATCTTGTAAAAGGTCTCTGGAAGGTGAAGGTCCTTGCACGTGGGAATTTTGGTCTCCAGTCTTCTCAATACGATAGCATAATTGCTTTTTTGGGAAAAGATGTTGACCCTGAAGCGGGCCTTGCCCGGAAGATGATACGACATGTCGCAGGACCCTTCTTCGACAAGGGTTTCAATCAAACGACGGTCACCGTTGAGGAGGTTCAAGGCGAATGTCTCCGCCTGAAAAGGGGTCAGTTCAGCAAAAGGGGGCTCCAACTCCACAGGGCACAGTTCGCCATCGCTTTCCACTTGAAACGGTTTACCCACGGTAATGTTCAGATCGGACACATTGCTGTGCGAGTCTAGCATCCTGGTCATGATATAATCTACTTGTTGTTTTCTCATGTCATCTTCCCTGAAGGATGAAAGCCGAAAGCTGAAAGCTGAAAGCTCAAAGGTAACAAAAGTTGTAACCGTTCACGGGTTCAAAGGTTCAGGGGTTCAAAGGTTGTATTCTCATCTTCATACGCCATTTTGTAAACGTTTTGTAGGGGAAAACCGACCGCTTCCAAATCCCCACAAATCCGGAACACGGCACTTGGCAATGATGTGGCAAAACCCGCATTTTTTACGAGGATTTCGGGGATCCAATTTCAGTCTTTTCCCTAACCCTGAACGTTGAACCCTGAACCTGTGAACGCTTACCAAAAATTTAACCAAAAAGAACCGCCCTCCCTTTTTGGCTTTCAACTCTCCACTTTCAACTCTCCACTTTCAGCTTTGAGCTTTCAGCTCCTTATACTTCCGTAAAATCAGCAGGGGCACTCTTCAGAAGGGGCCGAAATCTCTTCTTGTCATTCGATTTGGCATACGCCTCATCCGCACCGATCCATCGCCTCTTATATAGGTCCATGATCGCATCGTCTAAAAGCTGCATGCCGTATTTTTTTCCTGCTTGTATCATGGAGGGGATCTGGTGGGATTTGCCCTCACGAATAAGGTTGCGGACCGCTGGGGTGGCAATCATGATTTCCAGTGCTACACACCGGCCCTTCTTGTCCACCCGTTTGAAAAGAACCTGGGCCAACACGGCACGCAAGCCATCTGCAAGGGTTGATCGAACGTGTTCTTGCTGGGCGGCAGGAAAGACCTCGACCACGCGGTCCACGGTGCTGATGGCACTTGTAGTGTGCACAGTGCCAAAGACAAGATGTCCGGTTGTGGCTGCCTCGATAGCCAAGGAAATGGTCTCAAGATCTCTCATTTCACCCACAAGAATAATGTCGGGATCTTCACGAAGTGCGCCTCGAAGAGCCGCTTCAAAAGACCTCGTATGGACGCCAATTTCCCGCTGATTCACAATACACCCTTGACTATTGTGGACGAATTCAATGGGGTCTTCAATCGTAATAATGTGGTCTTTTCGAATCCTGTTGGCCTGGTCGATAATAGCTGCCAGTGTTGTAGATTTACCGCTTCCAGTGGGACCCGTGACCAGCACCAGACCGCGTGGAAGGGACGCTAGCTTGGATACAACTTGCGGCAGCCCTAGTTGCTGCACAGTCGAGATGATACTGGGAATTTCCCGGAAGACCGCCCCGATACCGTTTTTTTGCATGAAGAAATTTGCCCGGTAGCGGGCAAGACCAAGGATCTCATATCCAAAATCGACATCTCCGGTCTCTTCAAAGACCTTTATCTTGTCTTCGGGCGTGATTTCGTAGAGCATGGCTCTGAGTGCGTCATTGTCGAGTACGGGGTACTTGATGCGCTCGATGTCACCAACAATTCGCACCATTGGTGGTTCGCCTGCGGCGAGGTGGAGGTCAGAGGCCCCTTGCTCGTGCATTAATTTGAAGAATGCATCTATCTTTGCCATCGGTTTTTTCCCCTACGTGTTTAGATACTTATCTTTTTTGGGGGTTGCTACAATAGCCTTCGCGCCAATTCCGATAAGGTGCTTACGATAAAGAGACGTAAGAATATGATGGCAAGCAACACAAGCATGGGGGAGAAGTCAATGCCGCTAAAGCCAAACGGAAGTCGTTTCCTTACAGGATACAACACGGGTTCAGTGACATTATTAATAAAACGGACAATAGGATTATAAGGATCAGGGCTTACCCAAGAAAGGACGGCACGAGCGACGATAATCCACATGTAAAAGAGGAGAGCATAATCGAGAACCGTTGTGAGGGCATTGAGAAAATGGCCGATGACGAACATTGTGCTCCTTTAGAAGGCAAAGCAAGTAGCTTGCGGATGTGAAGTAAATTCGCAACTATGTGAGTTCTTTTGATTATCGACAATTACCATGCAAAAGTCAACAAAAAATCGGGGTGATGATATCCTTATTCCAACCAAAACTCAGATCAACAGAAAAATCATGAGGTTATCAAGCCGGTTTATGGGGCTGAGCCGTTGATCCGTCTGAAGCAGAGAAAGGGGCCGGTCCGCCGTGACCGCAACACCCGGAACAGCGGCTGCTCTTTGCTTTGTCACGAGATATTGGATCGGTTTTGGTGCTTTTTATTAGGCATTTTCACATTTTGTCAACATGCGAACATCCAAATGGCGCGCAGGATACGGATAACACCTTTATTTTTAAGGCTTTTCTCGAAAATATCCGTCCGGGAAGAAATTGGCATCAATTATGCTATAGATTTTCAGATAAATAATTTCATCCCGCTTTCAGCGGGACCAGAGGGAGAAATCCGAGTAAGGCGTACATGGGAGTACATTGTCGAGGATTTCGAGCGATAACGCAGTGAAATTGTTTATCTGGAAATCTATAAATACGGTTAGCCATAAGGCACCTTAATGCGGATAGCATCCACAAGGCCATAGAAAACTCGCACTTTTCATGCGGAGGTAAGACCATAGAGTTCTTCCAGACAACACAATTGGATGTGCCTCTGATGCAGATCATGTTGCTTCTGGGGCTGAGTACGGCGGCACTTCTTATTGGACAAATCAAACTGGCCTTGCTGACGAACTATGGTTTTGTCCTTTATTGGGGCTATATTTTTAATGGAGATCTTTTTGATGCTGTTAAAAAGGCGAATGTGTTCAATTCAGCTTATATGGGTTTTGGTGTAGCCGTTGTTCTTCTTGCAATGATAGGATTTATTGCCCACAGTAGATAAACATCTTGGAAATTCTATAAACCGACAAAACAATATCACTACCACAAGCGTTTACCCGATAATCCGTCTACGAAAAGCCAATGGTTCATCATTTCTACCAGCGGCGGGGGATGGCGATGCTGCCGCCAACAAGGATCAGGCAGGTCCCCAGCCACAGGATGGTCATGCCTGGTTTGATACTGACCTCTGCAATGACGGCAGGCGGGCTTTTTTGAGCGCTTTTTTCTGGGGCAGATTCCGGCCCCTCATAGACAAGACCGATGGTCTTAGCGCCTGCATCTATGCCCTTAAGTGTCAGGTGGGCCTCTTGGTCGCCAGGCAATTTGACTCGGCTTGATGGGCTGTCCGGTTTTCCCATGGTGATGACCGGTTTTATTGTTACAGGTTCTCCGCCTTTGTACGAGACTACGATAGTGGCACCTACGCTCATGTGCTGGGCGTCCTTTTTGCCCATCATGCCTGACACGTCAAAGGCCATAAACGTGAGTTCGTAGTCATGGAACTGTCCTGTCTTTCCTTTTTTCAACACAATCTCGTTTTCCGAAGCCGTTTCTATGCCTGGATCGAAATCCACAGGCGATATGTAAAGGTCTGCAATGAGTCCCCGCCCAATATGGGGATGGATGAACCGGTTGACCTGGCCATTGCGGGTACGTTCCGTATAGATATCGGGCCACGCGACGAATTGACTTTTTCCCTTTTTGATATCCAGAGGAATATGCAGACGCACCCCTTTCCCCTCTTTTGAGTATCTTGGCCCATTGAATTTGATGTCGTAGCCCATGGCGCTTTTGACAGTGCCTTGAGGCAATAACACTTTTTCTGACCGATCATAGGAAGAAGAGGCCACTATGCCGAGAAACATGAAGGCCACTCCTAAATGCGCAATGGCAGCGCCTGAGACGGTGATTTTTTTTGTGACGAGCCTTGCGGCCAGCAAGAGGTTTATGCCGGCAGCGGCACCGGCAAGCAATGATAGGAGCAGCACACCCATGCCAGGATATCCATTTAGCAGGGTTACAGCTACAGACACGATTGCGCCTGCAATCGCCCAGAGGAGTTTCGGCCTGAGGCTCGAAAAGCTGTTTTTTCCCCAAACGAGCAGTGGAACAAAGCTCAGGAGGAAAAGCATAAGAATGGCCAGCGGCAGATTCGTGTCCACGTAAAACTGGGTTGACACCTTTGAGGCTTTTTCAAGCACCCTGGTTATCAGAGGTGCAGATGTGCCCATGCCTATTATGACGGTGGACAGGCAAAGGATGATTATGGCCGCGATAAGACCGAATTCCCTGGAGAAATAGCTCATGCTTCCGCCCTTCTTGGACACGGGAATCTCTTTTGCCCTGGCGATCAGCAGTCCCAGTGAGATGGCAATAAAGGCGAACATAAAGACTACCAGCCAGCCGGTGATGCCAAGATCCACAAAAGAATGAACTGAAAAATCTGCCAGCACACCTGATCTGGTAAGAAACGTACAGTAAATGACGAGAACAAAAGAAGAGGCCGCCAGTACAAAGTTGGTTTTTCGCAATTTCTTGCGCGTCTGCTGCAAGATCATGCCGTGCATCAGGGCCATGCCTGCGAGCCACGGCAAGAGGGATGCGTTTTCCACCGGGTCCCAACCCCAATAGCCACCCCAGCCCAGCACCTTGTACGACCAATACCCGCCAATGATGATTCCTGCGCCCAGGGTGACGAAAGCGAAAACCGTCCACGGCAGGGCTGGCTTGATCCATTGATCATATTCCCTGCGCCACAGGGCTGAGGTCGAATAGGCAAACGGGATGGTAAATGCCGCATAACCGAGAAATACTACCGGTGGGTGGATGACCATCCAAGGATCCTGTAAGAGCATATTCAGTCCATGGCCGTCAGGAGGGGCCATTGGGAGCAGGAGAAAGGGGCTTTGCTTAATCAAGAGAATAGCAAGGAAGATGTTGTTCAGGTTGTAGATGAGCATCACCTGCGGTTCCATGTCCCCTGCCTTGAACATAAGCAATATGCCGAGCCATGCCCCGAGCAGCACCCACAGCAGGAAGCTTCCTTCCTGGCCAGCCCAGAAAGAGCTGATCAAATACTCCAAAGGGAGATCCCTGGACGAATATCGTGCCACATAGCTATACACAAACTCATTGTTGAGTATAAAGTGCATCAGTAGGACTGAGGCAACAGTCACAAAAGCGGCAAAACCAAGAAAGCTCAGCCGGGCGGTGATTCTGGCGATGGTGTTTTCTTTTCTATAGCACAGGACCAGGTAACAGATTGATGATATGCTTACAGCAATCAGTCCGAGCCACATGGTAACCTGACCGAAATTGTTCATTCTCCCTTAACCCGCCCTTCATATTTTGTGGGACATTTGACCAGCACTTCCCTGGCTGCAAACACTTGCTTTTCCGGCTCGTATTTTCCAATAACCACGATTTTGTTTACATCATCAAAATTTCCAGGCACTGGTCCATCATATTCCACCTTCATCTCATCGCCACCATCTTCGCGCAGAGTAAAAACCAAGTCATTGCTCTTCAAGTCATACCTGGCAGTGCCCTTGGCTACAATGCCGGCCACCTGCACGGGCCTCTTGCTTGCCTTGGCCTCTTGAACAGTCACATAGGCAGTCAATGTCGATTTAAAGGAATACATGGCCATAACCATGGCCAGAATTACGATAACGCCACCAATGACGTAAGATTTTTTCATCTTTCCTTATTCGTGTGTGTTTCTTCCAGTTTCTTGATTTTTCGGTCCAAAACGAAAAGATAAAAGGCTATGCCACACCAAATAACCAGATTGACCCCCATGACAAAACCGAGACCATCTTTCATGTATTTTCTCCGTGGTTCGTAGTTCGTTGTGGAATACTCGTTTCATCTTTTCTTACATTCTGAATGCCGCATTCCGCAATCCGAATTCCGCAATACTATCAGGTATCCAAAATCTATAATCCCTGAATCCGCACTCCGCACTCCGCAATATTTAGGTATCCATAAATCTATAATCCCAGAATCCCAGAATCCCTCGATTCCTCAATCCCTCAATCCCTGAATCCCTCAATCCTATTCCCCTCAATTCTCAGAATCCTCATCCTTAACCGGAGCATCCAGACAAATAGCGCCGTGTAGGCCAATAATGAGCCCAAAAACACCTTTAAGGTCTTCGGGTCCATGCCGGGATTTGCGGGATTCATGGTGTCTTCAGGATGCAGCGAGGCTGTTATCCGCGGTATAACAAAGACCAAGAAAGGCACGGTAAGAAAGGCAAGGATAGCATACACCCCGGCAAACACACGTTTTTTTTCCGGGTCAGCGACTGCCGAACGAAGGGCAAAATAGGCACCGTAGATCATAAGGAGTATGACAATAGAGGTTTCCCGTGGGTCCCAATTCCAGAAAGACCCCCAGCTCGCCTTGGCAAATATTGACCCAGTTACCGTGGCAAGTACACAGAACAGAAATCCTAACTCTGCTGCCGACAGCGCCAGATCGTCTGCCTTGACATTGCGTCTGGCAAGATAGACGCAGCTTGCTATCATAGACAACAGAAAAGAGAGCGTTGCCACCCATGCCTGAGGAACGTGAAAAAACAAGATGCGGGATGTCTCACCAGGAAATCCTGTGGCTGCTTCGGTATACAAGAATGCAGCCACTAAGATAACAGCCATCCAGATTGTTAAAAAGACTTTGTATATCATGATCGAAATATAATCAGCACGGCCTCAATCGGAGATTTTGCCACAATAGAGTGCCTAAAGTGAGCTAAAGTGTCTAAAGTGAGCTAAAATTGAGGACTTGAAAAAATAATTATAAAAAGCTAGTTTTGGGCTTGGCCATTTTAGGGACGTTAGCTCACTGATTCCCCGATTCCCCAATCCTTCTATCTATTCCTCCCATATTAATGGAAACAAGAACAACGACATGACAACCATGATAACCACATACGCAATAGCGATCCTGACCTCAGGCCAGCCTGCTGTGTCAATGCCGACGGCGGCCCTTTCACATCCCTTTATGGCGGTGATCATAAGGGGTAAAAGGAGGGGGAAAGAAAGCGCGGAAAACAGCGCGCCGCGGGCACTGGCCTGGGCTATCATGGCCGCCACGATGGTGGTGCCTGCACCCAAACCGAGTCCGGCACTGATGAGCATGGCCGCAAAAAAGCCGGGAAATTCTATCTTGTATTTCATCACGAGGATAAACAAGGGCACGATAATCAACTCCAGGGCCCCCAACAGCGTTAAGTTAAAAAAGAGTTTCCCCAGGAATACGGCCCGGGGACGGGCAGAGAGTCTTAATACATCCATGGTCCCTGCTTCTTCTTCTTTGACAAAGGAGCGAGAAAGACCGGAGAGCGCGGAGAAAACCAGGATGATCCACAGCAGTACCGCATACAAGAAGGGTTTCTCTGCTTCTGCGATACGGAACGACCCTATTGAGAAACTCACTGCTATTAGTGTGGTCACAGCAAACATCAGGATGGCATTGACGGCGTAACGCGTCCTGAATTCGCTACGCAGGTCACGCAGCCAGATTGCTATGGCTTCGTTCAGATAAGTTGATGACCCTGTTTGCGTAATCCACCTCCCGCTTTTCGTTAGATGCGATCACAGTTATCCCAAACTGCCGCTGGTCTGAAACTATATTCTCTACAATCTTCATCCCTTTCGTGTCAAGGTTGCATCCTGGTTCATCCAGCAATAGCAGCGGGGGCTTGTGCAGGAGCGCCTGAACGAGTTTCAAGCGCTGCTTCATGCCGGAGGAATAGTTTCTGCATATCTTGTGGGCGTGTTCAGTCAAACCAACGCGACCCATGATATTGAGGCAATTGCCACGGTCGTAGGAGACGCCCCTGACCCTGCAGAAAAATTCCATGTTCTCAAGGGCTGTCAGCTCTTCATACAGGGAGAGAGCCGGGGCGACCATACCTAGAAATCTCCGCCTGGATTCCCTTTGTATGGGCTCATCTCTAAAGAACATCTCAACTTGGCCTGCTGACGGTTGCACAAGACCGGCAATGATGCGCAGCAAGGTGCTCTTGCCGGAGCCGTTCCAACCGGAAATGGCCAGGACCTCTCCCGGATACAACTCAAAGGAGATGCCATCAAAAAGCAGCGTCCTGGAATAGTACTTGCGTACTTTGCTGAGTTTTAGCGAATACATGGACAGCTTCGGGTTTTGACAATTTAAGGCTTGTACACATCAAAGGAGATATCTACTAATATGTTGTCTTCGTAAGATATCTCAAAAGTCCATTTTCCGGGGACCAACTCCCAACTATGGTCAAATCCGTATCCAGTGCCACAGACTTCACCGATCTTTTGTTGTGTCACATATTCTTGGCTAACAACCTCCTGGCCTTTTTCCGGGTCCTTCAAACCGGGATGACGTTTTATTATTTTAATAGGAACCACGGACTGTTTTGGCATGCCGTTAATGGTGTACGTAAACCCGAACCGGGTTCCAAGCACTGCTGGTATCTTGTAAGTTTCTTCCAGGAAGTGCATTTGTCCGACGATACGTTGCCTGCCTCCAAGGGCCTGTTCAATTTTTTCGCCCTGCTGCATTTGAGCCACGTATATTCCATGTTCAACAACGTTTACGCCCCATACTGTGACAGCTTCACAGTACACAGGGCTAGCTGGCAACAAAAAAAGAATGCCCGAAACCGCAAAAACCGAGAAAAATCGTCTCATGTTTCTTCCCCGAACAATGGCAATACGTTTTTTTATGGTCATGACATTCCCCCTCTCAGGTGACAGGAACCCTCCCGTAATTTTTGTAGGCAATCTCATCCAAATGGTGTGGACCCTATTTAGTGCAAAACCGATGAATAATCAACCCGCGTTTCGAGGTCGTAGGAGCATGAAACGGTCTCGTCGACCACACATACTCCTTGCATAAACCCTCAGTCCTCTTTTTTGGTGACCAGATGCTATACCTCGGAAGGTCACAAATTGCGCTTTTCTCGGTGAGTCATGAGCATCAAGAGCAAGGCGCGAAGGCGCGGAATAGCTGGCTATTGCAAGCCTGAGCAACACGGCTATTGATGTTCATGGCC
>JAUVJO010000125.1 GCA_030592345.1 Deltaproteobacteria bacterium | reverse complement strand
GGTTCAAGGGTTATAGTCTGCTGATATCTATATCCTTAACTTTATTCATAGCGGTTGAGGCGTGACTCAGATTAGCCTCTTTCACCCATTGGGTGAAAGGTAACATTTGCACCTGTTAACGTGTTTTTTTTGTTAATCCCGCTTTGCAGCGGGATTAGGTCGTTTCAACCCGGAACCGTGAACGCTGAACCGTTCAACCCAGGTGGACGTGATCAAAGTCAAATGGCTTTGCATGCACAAATTGCCCGGAGAGTTGGAGTAGTGGAGTAATGTGTGTCAAAACCGGCATAAGTCATAAGGCGTAGGGAGAGAAAATGGATTTTGAAGAGAACGATCTTTTGGAAAAGATTCACGACGACGCCCTGCGGATCTTAGAGGAGGTGGGAGTCAAGTGCCTGTCAACGGAAATAAGAGAGATCTTTGAAGATACTGGTCTGGCCGCTTTTGACGAGACCACCGGGCATCTTCATGTCCTGACTCCCCTGGTGGAGCAGGCCCTGGATACGGCACCAAAGAGAGATCAGTACTGGATTCCGGATAATGCCTTTGGGGTTGGAGGGACAGCCCCTTTTGTCTATGACGATCAGAACGGTGAGCTGGTGCAACCTACCTTTGAACATGTTGCCAGGATAGCCAAGACCGTTCATGAGGCAGACGTGATCGAGTTTATGGCGAGGGGCGTTCTGGTAAGGAATCAAGAAGTCAGAGTCATGGATACCATAATAGAAAACTGTGAAAAACCGATATACGTGGCCGCCGTGACTGATGAAGGCATAGCTCGTGCCAAGGAAATCCATGAGACCAGGGGTAAGATCACTGTTCAATTTTCCATCATTAATAGCCCCCTAAACATCATAGAAAGCATGATCAACCCATTCCTGTCATGCGTGCGCAAAGGCATCCCCATTTATGTGTCCACCATGCCCATGGCCGGACTGTCCGGTCCCTATTGCATGTCCGGCCTGTTGACACTGACCCATGCCGAAGCCCTGTTCGGAATCACCTTAACTCAACTGGTGAACCCTGGTCTCATGGTGGTCCATGCAGGGCTCCCTTCCATTGCCAACATCCAGAAAAACTATGCCGTGGATCTTGGCCTTGTTTCTCATAATGTAGCCAACCTTCTCATGGAAAAGGTCAACAAAAGGCTTCAAATCCCCTCTATCCAGACGGCCTGCACTACCAGCCAGGATAGGCCAAACAAGAAAGCCGAGGAAGAGGCAGTAATAGGCTACGGTCTGATGAAGAAGTACGGGTTTCATCAGATGCGGCACGCCTTTGGGTTCTTGAAAGAACTGATCTCATTTTCCATAGCCAAGCTGGAAAGGCATATCGAGCTTTGCCGAGAGACCGGACCTGACCATGCCCCCGAATATGTGCTTGAGCCGTACGACCCGGAAGGCTTTGAGGCGATCAAGCGAAACAGCAGCCAGGCCAACTACATGAGAGATGATCACACCTTAAAAAATACAGGAAAATCCTTTTTGTATTAGCAATGATGACGGCTTCGTGAAAAGTCTGAACAGAGCTTGTCATTTCGAGCGAAGCGAGAAATCTTTTCAATGTAGCATGCTGAAAACGTTAGATTTCTCCTGGCAGTCGAAATGACAACTTATTGAGACCTTCTACGGGTTCATCCGCAACTCGTCGCGTCAAATTCTGAACACCGGCGTCGTCATACTCACCACAACGGCAGTGACCATGCCGTGCCCCAGCACATAAAAAACCAGAAAAAGGCTGAGACCATCAACCTGGTAGCCGTCTTGATATCTTCCTTGGCTACGGATCGGATGGCCTCGCCGATATAGGGGTTTTCAACAAAGTGACCATCAACGATCTCACCAACAGGGCATAATAGATAAACACCAGGTGAAACCCTGGAGCAAAACCCGGATGTACGGCCTCAACTGTTGTCAGAGAAGTCGAATTGATATCAAAGAGATTGCTTCGCTTCGCTGGTAATAACAGCCACCAGGGTTGTTCGGTAGTTACCTTTCCATAAGGCGATGTTTCAGTATTGTCAGATTCGAATATGTAGTTCTGTATTGTAATAGTACTCGGGGCTGTGGCTGCAATGCGAAAAACGGTTTACCGAAATAACTTTTGAGTTGACTCGGTACTTTTAACTGTATATCTAGCAAAATAAACGTTTGCTACGATAATACTTATAGGCAATTTTAATACTTATAGTCTCTTGTGACCTATTTCGGTGAATGTTAGTCGGACTATAGGCTGATATTCACGGTAAAGTTGGTCACCGAGTCCAGACCATTAGAAAAGCGATGGGCTGGACACAGGAAGAGTTGGCGGAAAGAAGTGGGCTTCACCCCACTTACATCGGTGGTATTGAACGTGGCCAGAGAAACGCAACAATTGCTTCGTTTCAGAAGATTGCGGAATCCCTTGACGTCACAATAGCCGAGCTATTCAGACTAAAGCCGCACCCACTTGAAAAGATGTTCAATGCCCCTGCTGACGACATCATGTGGGCCATACACAACGGCTTTCGCGCCCAGGTGGATGTGAAGGGAAAGCTGGCAGAACTATACCTGGCAAGACATCTTAACGACTTGAAGGACCAAGTACTAATTGAAGATTTTGAGTGGAACGATAAGGACGGGGTTCCTGATTTCATCATCACATATAAAGGAAGAAGATACATTGTGGAGTGCAAGAATCTCCGAAGTGGTGAGGCGGGCGTTTATAAACAGAAACAATCGTACAAAGTCGAAGTGCAGAAGACGAGAAACTCTAAGAACGGAAGCAACACTCGGTCCTATCCTGTCGACCATTTCCACCTGTTAGCCATTTGTATGTTTAACCAGACCGGGCGGTGGGATTTCTTCTTCATTGCGACCAAGCAGTTAGAGAGATCGGCTGACCCGAACCTGCTGAAAGTATTCCAAGCGGTCCCATTCAATCCCACCACGCCTTGGGAAAAAGATATTGTGGTTGTCCTGAAAGACATCGAGTGAGATGATTATCCCAGGTACAAAACCCTTTTATGAAACCAAGCTTGGCGCGGCCTACTTGGGTGATGCCCTCGAATTGCTGAAAGGGGTTCCCTCAGAGACTATTCACACGATCTTCACCTCTCCACCTTACGCGCTACATTTCAAAAAAGAATATGGAAACGTAGATAAAGATAAATACGTTGAATGGTTCCTGGAATTCGCAAAGGAGTTCCATAGGGTTCTGAAACCGGACGGCAGCTTTTTTCTGAACATAGGAGGGAGCTACAATAAAGGGCAGCCCACCAAATCGCTCTATCACTTCAAGCTTCTGATTGCTTTGGTTGACGAAATCGGCTTTTTTCTTGCCCAGGAATTATTTTGGCACAACCCCGCAAAGCTGCCGGCCCCTGCCCAGTGGGTCACCGTCACGCGACAGAGAGTAAAAGACTCTGTCGAGTACATATTCTGGTTAGGTAAGACAGACCGCCCCAAAGCTTCCAACCTGAATGTTCTAATACCTTACAGCAAGGATATGGAAAGATTACTCAAAAAAGGTTACAGGGCGAAAGAGAGGCCCAGTGGCCACAAGATCACAGCCAAATTCAAGCAGAACAAGGGCGGTGCCATCCCTTCAAATTTGATCGAATGCGGAAACAACAGTGCCAATGACGCCTATATCAAGTCCTGTGAAAGGGCCGGAATGAAACCCCATCCAGCAAGGTTTCCATGGAATCTCCCGGAGTTTGCGGTAAAACTTTCCACGAATGAGGGCGATTTGGTGTTGGACCCCTTTGCCGGCAGTAACACAACTGGGGTTGTAGCCGAAAGGCTAAGAAGAAGGTGGCTCGCATTTGAGATTGAAGAGACATATTTGGAGGGGAGCAAGTTCAGATTCTGGCCTACCATCTGTGAAGACGAAGAATCCGGCGCGGAAATTAGACAACAGCTTTCACTCTTTGCGATGTAGCCATGACACACGTCTTTCTCCAGTAATTCCGCTGGATTTTCCAACCCAAAGAGCCTCGGCCAATACACACTGCCGGCCAAAAACAAGAAGGTAGTTCTCAGGTCTGAGCACTGGCCTTTTCATCCCCGTTATCTTTCCCAGAGGGTGCGTGAAGATCTAATCAGCCTTATCATCGCCGGCATGAGCGAGAAATTGGATGGATCGCTCTATTATCTGACCAGTTTGGGGGAAGAAACTTTCTTCAGGGCATCGGACATATTCTGGTAACTCATGCCATTTCCAAGCTAGCCTTGCATGCCTCAGTTCAACATGACAGGCGACGGGACCTTATCAAGGCACTTACTGCCCACTCTATTCGGGCATCACTTCATCGATTATGGGATGCTATAGAAAGGGTGCGCTGCTATTGGCAAAAACCGCAGCATGCCGCAACAGTTACGCGTGCAATGGAGGAAATGGTAACTATCGTGCTGTCGATGAAAAAAAATGTGGATCTGACCATGGTTTGCCCAGAGACCGCGCAAACGACACAACTCCATCAGTCGGAAATGGAAATGGAAAAAGTGAATATGGCTGCCCTTCTTCACAACTCTTTGTTGTATCCAAAGCCCAGAATGAGATCAGGGTGTGGCAAGCATTGGGGATGACGCGCCTGCACAGACCTCGTTTCTCTTCCCGATGTTTGGAGATTGGCTAGCGTGTCTTTGGTCAGGGACTGATACGGCAGGACCCACGCTGTGCCCCAGCACACAAAAAACCAGATAAAGGCTGAGACGACCATCAACCTGGTAGCTGTCTTGATATCTTCTTTGTCTGCGGATTTGATGGCCTCGCCGATACAGGACTTTTCAACGAGGCGTCCTTCATAGAGATTCGGGCCACCCAACCGGATGCCAAGGGCCCCGGCAAAGGCGGCCTCAGGAATGCCTGCGTTTGGGCTGGGGTGTCTCTGGCCGTCTCTTAGGACAGTCCTGACGGCGCGAAAGAAAGGCCGTTTAATGAGCAGTGCAGCAAAAGGGATAACTATGGCAGAGATGCGAGCAGGAACATAGTTTGCCACATCGTCAAGTCGCGCGGCAAACCAACCAAATTTTTTGTAGCGCTCGTTTTTGTAGCCGATCATGGAATCAAGTGTATTCACCATTTTATACGCCATGGCGAGCGGGCCGCCACCCAGTACGCCATAAAACAGGGGTGCGATCACCCCGTCCACCAGGTTTTCGGCTACGGTCTCCACAGCCGCACGGACCACGCCTGTTTCATCTAAAGGCGTCACATCGCGTCCCACGATTGCAGAGAGTTTTCTCTTGGCCTCGGTAAGGTTTTTGTGTTTTAACGCTGCGTAGACTCGCAGGACTTCTGTTCTCAACGATTTTACGGACAAGGCGTAAAAAATCAGCGCTATGTGCAGCACCTGGGCACAGACCGGATGGACAGCTTGCGCCACCCTCTCAGCGGCAATGCACGTGAGCCATGTGCCCAGCACCAAAAGAAGAGCCAACAACCCCCCTGCTGTTTTTTCAGAAAAAGGTCCCTTCCGAAACCGTTTTTCTGAAAAGCTGATCGCCTTTCCCATCAAGCGAATTGGGTGCGGCAGCTTGACGGGATCACCAATCAGCAGGTCCAGGAAAAAGGCAGCCGGAAAGATCCAGGCAAAAGAGACATTGCTCATTTTATGCCAACACCTTTTAACAACTCAACTACTCAACAACGTGCAGAGTAGACCTGCACATGCTTTGTTGGCTTCAGTAGTCTTCAGGGCAATTCTGATAAAGCGATCAGAGAGGCCGTGAAAATTGGAACAATCCCTGATCAATATCTTGTGCTCGCACATCAGCGTGAAAAGGTCGTTGGCTCTTAAGTCCCCTTTTAACCTGAACAGAATAAAATGTACTGCGCTGGGAAATAAAACAAGGGCATCGAGTCCTTGAAGATTGGCGAGAAAAACTTCTCTTTCTTTCCCGACGAATTGTGCTACCTCCTCCACAAATACCCTCTGTCGGACCAGGAAGCTCCCTGCCAGTTGGGCCAATCGGTTCACGCTCCAGGGTTGCCTGTATGGTTTGAAGGACTTGATGACATCCGGTTCAGCGATCAAAAATCCCAGTCTGAGGCCAGGGATGGCGAATATTTTTGAAAACGAATGGAGGACGATCACATTCCTGGCTTCTGCATTTTTCATACTTTGAGTCTCCCAGTCGGGAACAAAAGGAAGGTATGATTCGTCAACCACGAAACGAACCCCCGGATGGGCCTCGATAAGCATCACAAGAGACTCTGCGGGGATAAACTGCCCGGTGGGATTGTTGGGATTGCAGATAAACACAGTATCAACATGGGTCAGCCTGGATGATATTTCGTTAAGATCTGGCTGAAAATCGTTCTCCTCCCGAGCCATGTAAAACATCGGCTCAACGCCGTAAGCGCGACAGGAGTCTGCATAGTCTGAATACGTAGGTCCCACAATCAACGGATTCTTGACATCAAGGGCCAAAGGGATCGTATAGATAAATTCTGTGGTTCCGTTTCCTGCCAGCACCTGGTTTACGCTCAAGCCCATTGAGGCTGCAAACTTGGCGCTCAAGTCCTGGCTGTCAACTTCGGGAAGAGAAATGACTTCTTCCCATTTCTTCTCAAGCATCGCCTTGAGTCCCGGGGGCATCCCAAGGGGGCTCACATTGCTGCTCATGTCAAGGATCTCCCCATGGGAGCACCCGAGGGCTTTTGCTACTTCATAGATGTTTCCGCCGTGCCCTTGTATCATGTGTGTTTCCGGTTAGCCGGTTCATGAGACCCCGGTTGCTGCAAACAAGAATAATCCGGCTTCTGTCACTTCCCCCAATGCGCCCAACATATCACCGGTAATGCCCCCGAGCTTCTTTTTGTAATAAAGGGTGACCAGCATCATGATCCCGATGAATACGCAGTTAAAGAGAATGCCTTTGAAACCGAGCCCCAAAGACAAGGCCACAGGTGCCAGGAGCCATCCAAGGTTTGAAATACTCCTTTTTTCTGCAAAGAACTCCAGGGCTGTCCCCCCCTCGGGACGAATGTAATTAAGGCGGTGAATTGCAATCGTAAAAGCCCCCCTTGCATAAGCGGGAATGATGATAAGATAGCATGCTCGATGTTCATGGAGGCATGAAATGCCGGCCCATTTGATGCCCAGGACAAATATCAGGGCAAGGATGCCCATGGTCCCAACGCGGCTGTCCTTCATGATCGCAAGGACTTCCTCACGAGACCTGTGGCTAAAAAGCCCGTCAGCCGTATCGGCCAGCCCGTCAAGGTGGAGAGCGCCTGTGACAACAGCGAGGAAAATCACGTCAATTAGCGAGACAATGCTCAAAGGAAAAAGAGGCTTAAGAAGAGTATCTATCAATGCAAGGAAGAGCCCCAGAATGAGTCCCACGGCTGGAAAATAGGCCACCATGCGGTGCGCTGTGAAATCCCCTGTTTTACCCAGAGGGATGATGGTCAGAAATCTCAAGGCTGCCAGGAGGTTCTTGACCATGTTCACCCTTTGCTCACCCCGGCCTGTTCAAATGTAAGGACTTCGCGGAAGACCCGGACCCCGGCCTCTATGATGTGCATGGCCAGAGTCGCGCCCGTGCCTTCCCCAAGACGCATCCCGAGGTCCAGGATTGGTCGGAGGCCCATGTGTTCGAGCATGAGCTGGTGCCCTTGTTCTACGGACCGGTGCCCCGCAAACATATAGTCTGCCACCGCGGGGCACATGACGTATGCCAGCAAGGCCCCGGCTGTTGAGATTAGGCCGTCAACGACAACCGGCCTTTGAAAACGGGCCGCGGCAAAAATCGCACCGGCAATGCCGCCGATCTCGAACCCGCCTACTTTGCTCAATACACCGAGTGCGTCCTTTGGATCAGGTTTATTGATGTCAATGCCATTTTGGATGACCTCACATTTTCTGGCAAAGCCTTTGTCATCGATGCCCGTACCACGACCGGTCATGCGTTCTACAGGATGGCCAGTAACGGCTGCGCCAATGGCACTCGAAGGTGAGGTGTTGCCAATACCCATGTCCCCGGTCCCAAGCAAATCCACGCCTTGTTCAAACAGGTCTGCAGCCAGCTCGTAGCCTGCCATAACAGATCGCTCGGCCTGCTCCCTTGTCATTGCAGGACCGACAGTAAAATCCCTCGTACCTTTTGCTATCTTTTTAACAATTAGTAGATCCTCTCCTTGTAACTGTGTTGCGCCTGCTGCTATTTCAGCAGTCAAATCTGAGACATCGGCAATGATGCCTGTGTCCACGACCAGGACACGAACACCTGCCTGGCGGGCTAAGACATTAATCCCTGCTCCGCCCCGCAAAAAGGTCCTCACCATCTCGCCTGTTACCTCCTGGGGATAGGCGCTGACTCCCTTTGCTGTAACACCATGGTCCCCGGCCATGACCAGCACGGCCTTGTTTTTCACCGAAGGCTCCAGGGTTCGCCTGATGCCGCAAATCCGTTCTCCTATAACGTGCAGTTCTCCAAGGGCCCGGAGTGGCATGACAAGCCTGGATGTGTGTTTGCGAGCCCGCCGGGTAACCTCTTGATCTGCTGGCT
>JAUVJO010000182.1 GCA_030592345.1 Deltaproteobacteria bacterium | reverse complement strand
CTACGAGGCCCTTTATGCAGTTTTTGCGGAAATCGAGAAGAGTGTCAATCAGGTCCTGGAGGAGCGCAAGGAATTTGGAGAGGGTGAACTGGTCCTACCCCTTGATGCGGTAGACAAGGACATGGCCGATCACGTGGGAGGCAAGATGGCCAATTTGGGAGAGATTGCAAATCAGGTCAACCTTTCGGTGCCGGCGGGATTTGCTGTCACGGCATCTGCGTATGATCTTTTCCTGAGACACAATAATCTCCAGGAAGAGGTCAACCGGCGGATTCAGCCTCTGGATCTTGAAGATATGGAGATGCTTCACGAGGCAAGCGCTGCTATTCAGCAGCTTATTATTCAATCTCAATTGCCGGGTGAGCTTGAAAAGTCTATCGTTACTGCTTACAATCATCTTGAAGAAAAAACGAGGAAAGACGTAAATGTCTCCTTGCGTAGCAGCGCCGTGGGCGAGGATACGGAAAAGGCCTCTTTTGCCGGCCAGTATCGCTCGGAGCTTAATGTAAGCCAGGAATTCTTGTCCCATACGTACAAAGAGATCCTTGCCAGCAAGTATTCTCCTCAAGCCCTTACGTACCGCTTGAGCATGGGCTTTCGAGATGAAGACATTGCCATGTGCGTGGGCTGTATGGTAATGGTGGACGCGGTTTCCAGTGGTGTGATGTATTCTCGCGACCCGGGTAACATTCGCAACAACGTGGTTATCATCAATGCAGTGTGGGGGCTTGCCAAATCGGTTGTGGACGGCACTGCATCCCCCGATTTTTTTGTGGTTTCAAAGGAACAGCCGGTTCAGATCCTAAAAAAGGAGATCCAAAGGAAGGAAGAAAAATTCGTGTGTTTTCCGGAGGAAGGGATTTGCCGCTTTGTGTTGGCAGGTGATGAGAGGGATGCCCCTTCTATCACTGATGATCAGGCAGCATCCCTGGCCGGGTTGGCTTCTCGTCTTGAAGACCACTATGGATGTCCCCAGGACATTGAGTGGGCCATTGGCAAAGACGGTGTCATCAGAATACTGCAAAGCCGGCCCTTAAGACAAATGGACGCAGAAACAACGGGTGCAGAAGAAGAGCCGGATTTGAAAGTGCAGGAGCCTGTGGTTTTACAGCGTGGTGTGACAGCCAGCCCCGGGGTTGCCAGCGGCCCCGCCTTTTTGGTGGACACCACCATGGATCTTCTCCAGTTTCCCGCTGGTGCAGTACTGGTTGCAAAGCATTCTTTGCCCCAGTGGGCCGCTCTCTTAAACCGCGCAGCAGCCGTAATTACAGACCGTGGGGGGATCACGGGACATTTGGCGACTGTTTCAAGAGAGTTTAGCATTCCTGCCCTTTTCGACACGCTCGAGGCCACAAGCAAGATTCAAAACGGCGATATTGTCACAGTTGATGCAGATGGCCGGAAGGTCTATTTGGGAAAGGTTGAATATCTGAT
Source organism: Deltaproteobacteria bacterium (assembly GCA_030592345.1). Lineage (GTDB taxonomy): Bacteria > Desulfobacterota > Desulfobacteria > Desulfobacterales. The sequence goes on along the minus strand of JAUVJO010000182.1, from coordinate 5,334 downwards.
AAAAGAAGCCTCGGTAGAAAGAGCAAGCCTGATGAAAGGAAGTCCTGTTTACAATATCCTGGAGAGGGCCCTCGAACATATTGTGCCCCTGAACCTGACTGATCCGGATGGTGATGATTTTAACCCAAACGGGTGCCAGACATATCACGACATTACCCGCTTTTGCCACGAAAAATCGGTAAAGGAGATGTTCAGTTTTGGCAAAGACCACCATTTTTCAGAGCGAAGCAGCAAACAATTGGTCTATAAAGTCCCCATGCGGTGGTGGGTAATTAGCCTGGAGGACGGGTTTAAAGAGCCGGTTAAGGGTGACAAGGTCAAGCTGGAAAACATCGCGTCGATCCCCATGCTGGCTTTGTGGGAAGGGACTATTGCGGTGCCGTGGGAAGGCCCGCCTGCGGTTGATACAAAGGGGTTGTTTTCCGTCATGTTCTCTTCCACCATGGACCCGAGCTTAAATACCGGGAGTCGTTCCCGTTATGCTGAAAAGAATTACTTTATGATTTCCAAAAATTTCTGCAATTTGAGCTCTCGTTTGGGATATCATTTTTCAACCGTTGAGGCATTTGTGGGTGAGAGGCCCAAGGAGAACTACGTGACCTTTAACTTCAAGGGGGGGGCCGCTGACTTTGACAGGAGGCTCAGGAGGATCAAATTTATCGGAAACATCTTAGAAAAATTCGATTTCCGAGTCGAGATCAATGAAGACTCTATCATGGCCAGGCTAGAGGGATACGATCAGGACTTTATGATAGAGCGGCTCAAGGTGCTCGGGTATTTGACTATCCATACCAGACAACTCGATATGATCATGGCCAACCAATCCAGGGTCAATTACTATATGGATAAGATGTTGAAAGAGATATATAGCTTTGTCTCCGTGGAATGATGTGAATGGAAGAAAAAGATTATAGCAAACTGCGTGGGAAGATCATCGTCACGACGCTGTGCTTTTCGCTGATCCCTCTCTTTGCCCTGGGGATTAGCATTTATCATCAGTTCAGTGTCTCTTACACGGACAGGATCATGGAAGACCTCAGGACCATGGTGGAAAACAGGCGAAGCGCCATTGATCTTTTTTTCAGCGAACGTGTCTCCCAGCTTACCACGCTGGCCTACACCCATTCCTTTGATCAACTGAAACAAGAGGGCTATCTGGATAAGGTCTTTGATATCATTCAAACGCGCTCAAAGGCCTTCGTAGACCTTGGGGTCATTGATCAAGAGGGGAACCAGGTGGCTTATTCGGGACCTTACAAGTTGAAAGGACTCAACTACAAGAAAGAGGCGTGGTTTGCCGCGGTCATGTCACGAGGGGTATACATTAGTGATGTTTTCATGGGGTTTCGAAAGTTCCCGCACTTTGTCATCGCGGTAGTGCGCCGTGAAGGAGGCCAGTCCTGGATTCTTCGTGCTACCATCGACACCTACATTTTTGACGCCATGGTAAGAGCGGCACAAGTCGGCAAAGAGGGCGATGCTTTTGTTGTCAACCGGCAGGATATTTTGCAGACCGGTTCCCGTTTTAGCGGCGAACTCCTTGGAAAGCCGGATTGCCCTGATTTCTCGGCATCAGTGGGCACCTCTGTCGAGGAAATTGAGTGGAATGGCCACAAAACCCTTTTTGCCGCAACCACGATTAATAATAATAAGTGGGTGCTGGTCATCAAGGAAGATCCCGAGGAAGCGCTGACCCCCCTTCTTAGGGGGAGGTATATCGCGATTTTGATTTTCATTGCCGGCGCTTCGATTATTGTGCTCGGCACGATCCTTATCGCCCGCGCCATGACTGCCCGCCTGATTCAAGCCGACCGTGAGAAGGCAACGTTGGATTCCAGTCTGGTTCAATCGAGCAAGATGGCAGCCTTAGGAAAGCTCGCCGCAGGGATTGCGCACGAGGTGAACAATCCCCTTGCTGTCATAAAAGAAAAGGCCGGCTGGATAAAGGATCTTCTTGAAGAAGAGGACGTGGCAAACAGCGAGAATTATAGAGAGATTGAAGATGCTATTGCTAAGATTGACCAACACGTCGAACGAGCAAAGAAAGTAACACACCGCCTGTTAGGCTTTGGGCGACGCATGGAACCGCTCCGTGAAATGGTAGACATCAATAAGACTCTGGACGAGACCATCGGTTTTTTGGAAAATGAGGCCCGTTACAGGAATATTGATATCCGGACCGACTATCTTGAAAACCTTCCTGTGACCAGAAGCGACTCTACCCAACTCCAGCAGGTCTTTTTAAATATCATTGATAACGCCATCGACGCTATCGGCAAGAATGGTGAGGTGAAAATAAAAACAGGTCTTGTGTCAAATAACAGCGAGATTGCCATTACGATTTCAGACAGCGGTCCGGGTATTCCAGGGGAGATGCTGGACAGGATCTTTGATCCCTTTTTTTCAACGAAAAAGGTTGGAGAGGGGACCGGATTAGGGCTCGCTATAACCTATAGCATTATCGAGAAACTGGGCGGAAGGATTACAGTAGAAAGTGAGGGTGGGCACGGGACCACCTTTATGGTCTATTTACCAACACAAGAGAGATAGGGAGATAACGCTATGAGTGAGTTTAGTGTCTTGGTTGTTGATGATGAGGATGATTTTCGAGAGACTTTTGTGAAACGTCTCAAAAAGAGAAAAATCGATGTTTCCGGTGTAGCAAGTGGTGAAAAGGCCCTGGAACTTCTGGACGAAAAATCCTTTGATATTGTTATACTTGATGTCAAAATGCCGGGTATTGACGGGGTGGATGCCCTGCGGGAGATAAAGAAGAAGGTACCGCTCACGGAGGTCATCATGCTCACCGGCCATGCCTCGGTTGAGGCAGGGATTGAAGGGATGCAGCTTGGTGCGTTCGACTACGTAATGAAGCCGGCAGATATTGACGATTTGATGGATAAGATGCGCCAGGCATATGAAAAGAAGTCAATTCATGAAGAGAAGATTCGCCACGCCAGGGTGAAGTAATGGTAAGGTTATTAGCCCGCACGGGTTTCTTGACACCTGGGTTGAGGGTTCAGCGTTCAAGGTTCCGGGTTGAAACGCCCTAATCCCGCTGCAAAGCGGGATCAGCAAAAGGAAAACACATTGATAGGTGCAAATGTTATGTTTCACCCAATGGGAGAAAGAGGCGAATCTGAATTATGCCTCAAGCGCCATGAATAAAGTTAAGGACATCAGTCGACTATAACCTTTGAACCTTGAACCCTGAACCTTGAACCGCTCACTTTAGGTGACAGCAAGGAGGCATTGGATGGCTAAAGAGAGAAAAGATTCGTACCGCGGCCTGCGCCAGCATATCATGATTATTCTGTTCGTGGCAGCGGCCATACCATTGGCAGTCATTGGCGGAAGCATCTATTACGAATACCGAGCTTCCATCAGAGACAAGGTGACAACGCAGTTGGAAGGTATTGCGACCTTCCATGAGGAATCGATTGAGCATTTTATGCAGGATATCACTGCTGCCATGAAGTTGACAACGCAACTGGAACCCCTTGACAAGATAGCGCAGGGTGAGGTCTTGCAAGATCTATTTCATTGTCTGCAAAGAGAATACAAACAGGCTTTCGGGGACTTAGGGGTCATAGACTCAAAAGGGGCCCATTTGGCCTACATAGGGGCCTATGATCTGCTCGGCAAGAATTACAGCGACGCACCCTGGTTTAAAGAGGTGATGAAAAAAGGGGTATTTGTGAGTGATGTCTTCCTTGGTTTCCGCCGACTCCCGCACCTTATCGTTGCTGTCAGGCATGGAGATGGGGAAAACGCCTGGGTCTTAAGGGCTACGGTGGATGCAGCCAGGTTCGGTTCTGTTGTGGAAAATGTCCGGCTTGGACACACCGGACAGGCATTTATCGTTAACAAGGAGGGATATTATCAGACCAGGCCCAGGACAGGCGGTTATGTTATGGAGAGAAGCAAACCGGGTTCTTTAGACCTGGAGCCGTTTGATGGCGTCAAGGTGCAGGAAGTTAAAGGCAAGAAAGGAGAAGAAGTCCTCCGGGCCGAGACGTGGATGAAAGACAATAACTGGCTCCTGGTTGTACAAGAGGATGTTGATGAAGCCTTTGCCGAACTCTATGCGACGAGGAATATTGCTATCTTGATTTTTGTCCTTGGTGGCATTCTGGTTGTCATGGTCGCTTATTTTACAACCAGGCTTCTGGTACGCAAGATAGAAAAGGCTGATGAAGAAAAGAGTGCTCTTGATGGGCAACTTATCCAGTCCCAGAAACTCGCCTCTGTTGGTGAGCTGTCTGCCGGAATTGCCCATGAAATAAACAACCCCCTGGCCGTAATCGGGGAAGAGGCCGGCTGGATGCAGGATCTCTTGAAGCGGGACAGCGTGAAAGACATAAAAGAGATGGACGATTTCAAGGATTCTCTGCAAGAAATAACCAAGCAGGCCGGCAGATGCAAGGAAATCACGCACAAGTTACTCAGTTTTGCACGCAAGATGGAGTCTGTCATCAAAGATGTAAACATAAACGACCTGGTTGAAGACATCATTGGCATGGTGGAGAGGGAGGCCACCCTTGACAACATTAAATTTGCGAGACAGTACCATGAGCACTTGCCTCTTATCTACAGTGATCCCTCCCAGTTGCGGCAGGTAATTCTAAACATGATCAATAACGCAAGAGACGCTATTGATAGAGGCGGTGAAATCACGATTAAGACAGAAATTGGTGAAGGCGATATAATCAATATAAAAATAGGTGATACGGGCAAAGGGATACCCACAGAGAACCTGGGTAAGATCTTTGACCCGTTCTATACGACCAAACCTCCGGGAAAGGGGACCGGGTTGGGGCTTTCCATCTGTCACGGGATCATCGAAAAACTGGGAGGGGATATTTCTGTTGCCAGCAAGGCGGGCAAAGGGACGACTTTTACGATAAGTCTCCCCTTAGAAATGAAGAGAGGAGAGAAATAAAAAATGCCAAAACCAAGGATACTGATCGTGGATGACGAGGAGAGGTTCGTAAAGACTCTATCCCGGCGGCTCGCCGAAAGAGAACTCGACGTTGCCGGTGTGCACAGCGGAAGGGATGCGATCGAAGAGGTAAAAAACAACGCTTATGACGTGGTCATTCTGGATGTCAGAATGCCAGGTCTGGACGGCATAGAAACATTGCAGGAGATAAAGAGGATTGATTCCGGAATCGAGGTGCTCATGCTTACCGGGCACGCTTCGGTCGATTCAGCCGTGGAGGGAATGAGGTTGGGTGCCCACGAGTACCTGATGAAGCCGTGTGATATTGAGGAACTAATGGAAAAGGTCGACGCGGCCTTTGAACTGAAGCAAGCCAGGGAGGCGAGAATCCG
>JAUVJO010000274.1 GCA_030592345.1 Deltaproteobacteria bacterium | reverse complement strand
TACTGCTTACTGCTTACTTATTCACCCCGTACTTATCCATGTACCCTCTCGGAGTAATCATAAGATCTCCAAAGAGGTATGATTTACTGCTTCCGACAATCACGATAGTTTGCATGTCAACTTTGGTTGTGTGCATCTCTGAGAGCGTCGTGATACACACCTGTTGACCTTTCCGCATGGCCCTGGATACGATCCCGACTGGCGTATCTTTGGCTCGATATTTCAACAACAGTTCTTGTACCGCCCCCAACTGCCAGTCCCGCCTCTTACTCTTTGGGTTGTACAAAACAAGGACAAAATCCCCCTTTGCGGCATGCGTTATGCGTTCGACAATGACTTCCCAGGGCGTGAGCAAGTCGCTTAGACTCACGGATGCAAAGTCATGCATCAAGGGCGCTCCAAGAAGCGCGGCCGCCGCGCAAAGGGCAGGCGTACCAGGGACTATTTCCAGCAAGAGGTCGTGTCGATCAGCCGAGGCTTTTCCTTCGAGAGCAACTCGAAGACTCCTCTCGCGACAAACCTCCAGCACAAGGCCCGCCATGCCGTAAATACCCGCGTCCCCGCTTGACACAATGGCAGTATTGCGACCATGCACAGCATAATCTATGGCCGTACGGACACGGTCAATTTCAGCCCGCATGCCAGTAGTAATGACTTCTTTGCCCTCAAGAAGTGCCTCAATGAGCCTGATGTAGGTCTTGTATCCTACCACAACCTCGACTGCATCGAGTACGTCAACAGCCCTTTTTGAAAGGTGAGCAAGATCGCCAGGCCCGAGACTGACTACATAGAGACGGTTCGGGCCACGGCCACTGTGACGTTTTTTGCTACCTCTTTGGGCACCAGCAGTTGGCATGTCTTTGCTCCCAGCAGGGCGGCTCCTTCGCATACGCTTTCAACTCCAGTGTATTTTTTTACCAGGCTTGAAGGGGTTTCAACCCCCTTAACGCTCTTGAGCTCATCCGAAGAGTAAAACAGGATCGGGATGCCCATTGCTTCGGCCAGTTCAACAAGGCCCCCCTCGTCTTTCTTGATATCGATGGTTGCCAGTGCGCACAGGCTCTTTGGTGAGAGTTGGTGTTTGCAAAAAACGTCATGGAGGCACGCCTCGATCTCTTCCTTGATCGTGCCGCGATTACAACCGATGCCCGCAACCAGGATGCGGGGTCTTAGGACGAGACAGGCCCGTGGGAATTCCCTGATTTCATCGCCCACATAGATCATGGGCTCATCCCTTGTGCAGGTTTCCAGATAGATAATTTCACAAGGCCAGAAAGAAAAATCCGAGTAAGGTGTACTGTGGCTACGTCGTCTCGCCTCTGGCGGGACTGATAACGCCGTGAAATTATCTATCCGGAAACCTGCAGGTGGTTGCCCAGGAGTGATGGCAGCCAAGGCACCTTGAAAGAGCCCGTAGGGATCAAGGATTCTTATGGCTCTTTGCTCAAGGAATGCCATGTTGACGTTCTTGATCGCTTCAGAATTTTCAATGGCCAGACCAAACTCCCTGGCAATAAGATCTACGCTGGGAAGATCATTGACATCAGTGGCCGTGGTGATAACCGGTTCGGCTCCTACGATTCGGCAGATTTGTCTTGCAAGCGCATTTGCACCGCCCAGGTGCCCTGACAGCAGGCTGATGCAATGGTTGCCTTTATCATCCAGTACCACGACCGCCGGGTCCACCGTCTTATCCTTGACAAGTGGCGCTATTATTCTAACCACAATCCCGGTTGCCATGATAAAGATATGGCCACAGTATTGATTGAAACATTCTGTGAGCTTTGCTCTCAGGCTTTCAAATCGAAAACATGGGATCCCTGCATCTCCCATCCCACCAGAGAGGTAAAGGTCAACCGCGTCCAGTGCCATAATGATCTCTCGGGCCAATCTTATGCCACCGGGAGTAATTACCCAAATCGCGTATTTATTCGCATGGCCCTCTTCCACCTAACCGTTTGCCTCTCTGAAGCCGTGAGAAAAACCTTTGTCATACAGTCTTGACTTGTGTTTAAGACCCGCCTTTCCGGCTTCAAGAACCCTTCCTGCAATGATTAATGCCTGCCTGGTGATCCCTTCGTTCCGAACCACTTCGGGAAGGTTTTTCATCGTGGTACGGATAATCTTCTCATCGGGATGGCTCACCCGGTAAGCAACAACGGCAGGGGCGTCATCTCCGTAAGATTCCCGCAGGATATTGGAGACTTCATTGATCATAGAAATACTCAGATATATGGCCATTGATGTCTCGTGGGCAGCCAGGCTTTTCAAGGACTCGCTTTCCGGGACCTTTGTCTTTCCCTCCATGCGCGTAAGAATAAGGGTCTGGGCAATCTCCGGCAACGTGTACTCCTGACCCATGGCAGCAGCGGCAGCAAAAGCCGCGGTTACCCCGGGGACGATCTCGTAAGGCACAGATCGCTTCTCAAGTTCTGCAATCTGTTCCTGGATAGCGCCATAGAGGCTTGGGTCTCCCGAGTGGAGACGAACCACCCGTTTTCCATCTTTATGGGCCTTGCACATCTTTGAAATGATGTCATCAAGGGTAAGCGGTGCGCTATCGATCCTCACGGTATCAGGATCTGCCCAGTCCAGCATTGCCTGGGGCACCAGGGAGCCGGCATGAACAATTACATCAGCGTCTTCCAGAGACCTTTTCCCTTTTACTGTGATCAGATCCGGGTCCCCTGGTCCTGCACCGACAAAGACAATGGGGTAGCGGCCGCTTTTTCGTTCCGGTTTAGGCTTCATTCCTTCTGGTCACCACCGTGCGTGGACAGTCTTATTTAGTGCCTGTAATGGAAGGCTCAAAGCTCAAAGCAGCAGAATCATGGTTTTTCTTTGAGCCTTGAGCTTTCAGCTTTGAGCCTGCTTGGAACCCGTACCCCGCTGTTTTTCGCTACGAGGCTATGTTGAGCCCCAAAATCTTTTTCTTAAGGACTATATAGGCTTTAAAATAAAGATTTTGGGAAGGCTAGAGGGAGGAAGGCGTACTCGTCGTACGTTGACGACCGATAACGCATCCAAAATCTTTATCTTAAAGCCTATACCATCTATTTCTCAATGCCGTCCCTTGCTAGTATCCCCTTTTGGTAGTAATGTTTTATCTCTTTCATCTCGGTAACCAGATCAGCCGCTTCGATAACCCTGGGGTCTGCCATCCTGCCTGTAATAATCAGTTCAACCTCTTGTGGCTTTGCCTGGATAAAATCGAGCAAATCCTCAACAGAAAACAGGTCAAAACCGGTAGCAATATTAGCTTCATCAAGGATAATCATTTCGTATTTCCCGGAACACATGATCTCTTTGACTTCTATAAGGCCTTCTTCTGCGGCCCGAATATCTTCCTCCTCAGGGGTTCTGTGGATGAAGCAACCACGGCCGTATTGTTTTACTGTAATGGCGTCTGATAGCCTGGCCAAGGCTGTGTGCTCACTATATTTCATGCCCTTCACAAACTGGGCAATATAGATCTTAAGGCCGGCACCAGCGGCACGAAGGGCCAGCCCGAAAGCCGCCGTTGTTTTTCCTTTGCCATCACCTGTGTAAACGTGAACGTATCCTTTCATTGTTTCTTCTCAAAATCCAAGGCAGGAGGGAATGATCCCTTTGATCGATAAAAGGTGACGACAACAAGGGGCCCATTTCTTTATAATATTCTATTCCTCCAACAGCTTAAAATTGTTATCCTTGGCAATCTTTTCTCCCCGCTTTGCCGAGATACTCACTGATGGTTGGGACAGATTTAGCTTCTTGGCTAGTTTAACCGTGCTTATGCCAAGTTCACGTGTTGCCCAAAAACAAAGCAAGCTCCGGGCCTTAACCGTTTGCGGATATTTTCCTTTGCTCAGTATTTCTTTGGGCTTCATTCCTGATAGTAGTGAAACCCTTTCTATTAACCAGTCAAAATCATACCCACGGGATTCAAGCTTATACCTTCGACTTAATCTTTCATTGTTGCTTTCAAGAACCCTTTCTACAAAATCAGCGTCTCCAAGAATTCGTTCATCTCCTTTCAAGCGCACTATGTTTTTCCGCGTAGCCTTTACTATTGACCAAACCCCTGCACTTCGAATCAGGTTGCCGCCTACCAAATCAGGCCTTCTGCCTTCGCGTAGCCCTTTTTGTACAAAGGCCCTGTAACGTCTACGGGCTGTGGATAACTTGATATCGAAAAGTCCCAAAACATATTCGACATCCTGCCAGTCATTCATCCTTTTGCCCATGACTATGCTGTGACCTGAATACGGATATCTATCAAGACTCTTCAACTCCGATACAATCTTCGCACGTAATGGGTTCAGGTGGATGTAGCGCACCAGTTCCAACAAATACGGATCTTCCTGGCATAGAATCGATTTATAACGATTTTGAAACAGTTGCCCATGGCGCCGATGTCTTAGATTAAACGAGACAGCATACCCGGTAAGCAGCCGTCTCATAACAGTGGCAAGAGGTAAACTTCCGGTTTTTAGCAATAAATGGACATGGTTTGGAATTAAAGCCCATGCAAAGCAAGCAGTGCGTGTATCAACCAAAATTTCACCGAGTCGATCTAAAAAATTGTCTCGGTCAGTATCATCACGAAATATCTTTTTGCGCTCTATACCCCTGATAATGATGTGATGCAGAGCATCTGGAGCGTCTATTCGAGTTGTACGTGGCATAGTCTCCTTATTTAGCTTCTAAGATAATGTTTTTGGGTATCCTATTCAAAAACCAAGGTGAGCTGCCAGAATTTGAGCAGAGGAATACGCAACAATTCTCACCCGGTACAATTCCGTGCAGGTCTTCACGCTTCGCCAATGTCTAATAAACGAATTTGGTCCG
>JAUVJO010000426.1 GCA_030592345.1 Deltaproteobacteria bacterium | reverse complement strand
TTTATGACACCTGAGGGTAAACCCTTCTATGGGGGCACCTATTTTCCGAAGTCGAGCCGGATGGGAATGCCCGGTTTTATGGATGTCCTCAAACAGATTGCGGCCATGTGGCAAAACGACCGGGCAAGCATCCTGAAATCGAGCGAGGCCGTCACGGGTGCCATTCAGCCCGGGTCAGATTCGGACAGATCGGTTCCTGCTGTGAACGTGGAAACCTTGAAAAAGGGTTATGCCCAGCTTGCAAAGACCTTTGATCCAAGGTGGGGTGGTTTTGGTGCTGCACCGAAGTTTCCGACCCCCCACCATCTTACGTTTCTTCTGAGATGGCACAAGCGGACAGGCGATTCCATGGCCTTGGAAATGGTGGAAAAGACGCTGGATGCCATGAGGAGCGGCGGTATCTTCGATCAGATCGGTTTTGGCTTCCACCGTTATTCGGTCGACGCAAAGTGGCTGGTCCCCCACTTTGAAAAGATGCTCTATGATCAGGCCCTGTTGGCCATGGCGTACACAGAGGCGTATCAGGCCACAGGCAAGGTCAAATTCGCCCGGATGGCCCGCGAAATATTTACTTATGTGTTGCGCGATATGACCGCCCCTGAGGGCGGATTCTGCTGCGCGGAAGATGCTGACAGTGAAGGGAAGGAAGGCCTCTTTTATGTTTGGACGCCCCGGGAGGTGAAAGAAGGGCTTGGGGAAGAGTTGGGCGATCTTTTTTGTCGCTTTTATGACATCACAGAGGGAGGCAATTTTGAAGAAGGCAGGAGCATTCCGCATGTGCGCATATCTCTTATAGCCTTTGCCGAAAGAGAGGGCATGGATTTGAAAAAGCTTGAGGCAGTCCTGGAAGATGCCAGAGACAGGCTCTTTGATATTCGCAAGAAACGGGGCCATCCCCTCAAAGACGACAAGATCCTGACCTCCTGGAACGGTCTCATGATCGCCGCACTGGCAAAAGGATTCCAGGTCCTTGGCGATCACGCCTATACTGACGCAGCCGAAAGGGCCACAGGCTTTCTCTTGAAAAACTTGAGGACCGCAGACGGCAGGCTTCTCCGTCGATACAGGCAAGGGGACGCAGCCTATCCAGGATACCTTGATGATTATGCCTTCCTGGTCTGGGGATTGATCGAATTGTATGAGGCTACCTTTGGGGTTTCCTATCTTGAGAATGCTATTACGTTGAATAAGGCAATGATAGATATCTTCTTGGATAAACAAGGTAACGGGCTTTATTTCACGGGAAAAGGAAACGAACCTCTTATTGCGCGGAGCAAAGAGATTTACGATGGGGCCCTGCCTTCAGGAAACTCAGTTGCAGCCTTAAATTTTTTGCGCTTGAGCCGCCTTACAGGCAATGTCGGCTTGGAGCAAAGGGCCGCGCAATTGACTCATGCCTTTGCCGGACAGGTTGCGGACCAACCAATGGCTTATACCCAGCTACTAATCGCCCTTGATTTTATGGTCGGCCCCAGTCAGGAGATTGTCATTGCCGGAGACCCAGCCCTTGAGACCACCCAAAGCATGCTAAATGCTATACGCAGGAGGTTCCTGCCCAACAAGGTGGTGCTGCTGCGCCCGGAAGGGGCCGGGGCACAAAGGCTTGCTTTATTATCTCCCTTTGTGCAAGCCATGGTCTCTGCGAATAATCAACCCACGGTCTATGTATGCGATCAGTATGCCTGTCAGGCACCTATAAAGGATGTGGGGCAATTGGAGGCAACCCTTCATTGACTTTCCGTCAGGCATGTCATATCTGTGTGCGGTTACACCTGCGAAAAGGAGCCACCGGACGAGTGCCCGGTGTGCGGTGCCAAATCAAAGGCTTTTGTTAAAGTAAATTAACCTGGGGAAGGGAGGTTACTAATGGAGAAGCAAGCATTGATTGACTTGTTAAACAGGGATCTTGCCGATGAGCATGCAGCTATCATACGGTATCTGGTACACGGTTGGATGGAAGGGGAAGATACCCCTCTTGGGGCCAGCCTGATTT
>JAUVJO010000382.1 GCA_030592345.1 Deltaproteobacteria bacterium | reverse complement strand
TTTATCGCCCATAAAGACTATTTCACATATCCGAACGACCATGGAACAAAGAGACGGTTGACCGCAGAAGAATTCACGGAGGTAATGTCAAGAAATGCCTGCCTATTGGGAAAATTGGCATCATTAGGCATGATCCATTCGGCCCCAATTCCCCTGTTTCACAACCGTGTTCAAAGGAACAGAAGGGCAGATCATGGTCTCTACGAATGGCCACGAGGAGGCAGACTGGACAGATGGCTTGATTCGTGCTGCTATCCTAATTTTGGAGTTACAGGCATCAGGGACTTTGAACATCTTGTTTCCTTCAAAGACCTCAATCGAAAACCGTACTACCATATCGGCGCCCAGTTATTGAGCCTATTATTGGTCACAGGGAGTTATTTTCGCAATAGAGATAGAGCGAGAGTTGGACTCGACAGGGAAGGAAATCCAGTGGACGCCCGTGACCTTTTTGACAAGCAATGCCTCAAGGAGCTTATCCAGGAGATTTTTCTCAATTACTATTATGGCTTTGTAGGAAAGCAATTCACCGGAGAGGTCTGTTACAACTGCGATAGACTAGCCTCGCGTATGATTGAAGAGATGGGGGTAGATCGCCATATGGAAGAGGTTTTAAGGGTTGTGGACCAGAGAGAAATGACAGATCAAGAAATCAGGGATTTCTTGGAAACCAGGGGATATTCTGAAAGGGGAATGCAGGGTTTCAAAAAAGGAGTCAAAGATATTGTTGTTCATAGCGGTCCCCATCTGGGAGGATTTAACGAAAGGATTTCTCTGCCGGAGCTGATTGAATCCGTGGGAGCCATGTCTGCTTTGTGTGTCGTTGGCAGATATAGCCTTCCAGATAAAGATTTTGGATGCGTTATCGGTCGTCAACGTACGACGAGTACGCTTTCCTCCCTCTAGCCTTCCCAAAATCTTTATCTGAAACTCTATATTGGAGAGAAAAGGTCTTCGGATTCACAAAAAGTTTTGCCCGGGATTGATTTTTTCAACTGACAACCTTCTTGATCTTATCAGCCTTGTCTTTGATTTGCTTGGCCTGCTTTATTACAGGGACCTGTTCAAGGACTTTGTCGGTTACCTTTTTTTGAATGGAATCGGCCACCTTATGCTCAATAGACTTTTTCTCTGGTTCCGGGTCATCGCCCGTCTCTGTCTTTTTTGCCGATTTCTTGTCCCCGCTAAACTCCTTTTTGATTTTGCCTATCTCCCTGACGGTCTGGCCGAGGCCCTCACCAATGCCGGGAAGGCGCTTGGCCCCAAAAATGAGCAGGACGATCAGCGCAATAATCAGGATCTCTGGTATGCCTAATCCAAACATAGTGGTCCTCCTGTAGAAAAATCGTTAGTGGATCGGAAGCAGTCATGTAGCCGTTCACTGTTAACCGTTTTCCGTTGTCCGTCAAGCGGGGATATGTAGCCGTTGCTGCCCTTTGTCTGTCGGTGAACGGAAAACGGTGAACGGTGAACTCCCAGAACCATCGATAACGTCAAAATCAGCTTACTTCAAGCCCCTTTGGGTCAACCCTGGCATCGAGCAGTCTGGCGTCCTGCCTTTCGGATAAGATTTCGGTCCAAGCTGCCCGCACCTTTTCAATAGCCGCTGTTTCACCCAATGCCCAAATGCACCCCCCTCCGCCAGCTCCGGTAAACCTTGCCCCGCAACTCTCGGTGAGGGCGCTTTTTAAGAGAGCCTCCCCCAGTTCATCAAAAACCTCAGGGGTTATTTTTCTTCTGATTTCGACCTCCCTGTTCATGGCATTGACAGCACCGGCCCAGTCCCTGGCACGCAAGGCGTCAACAAACGCCTTTGTGCTCGTAACAATCTCGACCCAAAGGGATCTTTCCTTGCCTGTCACAAAATGGTGGACCCACTTCGTGTTGTTGTCGCGAGATTCGTGAGGCATGCCGCAATAGGCGACCAGAACGCGTCTTTCCAGTGCCGTATAGTCCGTGTTTGTCAATACCACGAGCCTCTTGAAGGGGGGCTCGGTAGGCCCACCTGGCCAATACCAGGCATGGACACCCCCATACGCCGCAGCAAGCTGGTCCTGAAGCCCGCAAGGCACACCTGCAACGGCCTCTTCAATGGCGTGGGCCAAAAGCACGACATTTTCCTGGCTCATCTGCACATTTAGGGCCTTTGAAAGTGCTGCTATCAGGGCCACGGCCGCTGTCGAAGAACCCCCCAGCCCGCTTTTTGGAGGTGATGCAGACACCATTTCAATATGTACGCCTTCCACCCCGAAATAAGCTGCCACGGCAAACATCAAACCCAGGGGGGAATCAAACGGGGCGCTCTCTGCCTGGTGCACTTCAGTTGGAAAACCCCTTGAAGAAACCTTCACGAGTCCGGATCGGTAAGGAAGGAGCCGGACCCTGGTTTTCATGTTCAACGCTATATTAAAAGTGCAGGGGGCAAAGTGGCGCAGCGGATAGTAAAAGGTCTTAATGTCAAGGGTCCCGCCGCAATCAATCCTGCATGCGGTAGAGGCTTCTACTGGGTTGGATTCAAGGATTTTTTTCAGATCCTTCACGGTCAAGACCTTTCTTGAACAGAGACCCCATGCCCGGACGGCCATGAGATGGCTTTATTTAGCAGCCCCTTGAACCATATGTCAACATGGGGCTCTATAGACTTACACATATTAAATTTCACAAGGCCAGAGGGAGGAGGCTGTATTGTAATACGCCGACGACCGATAACGCCGTGAAATTTAATATGTGTAAGTCTATAGGTGAATTTTCGCACAAACCCGGCATAAGTTGATTGGGACCGAAAGTGCTAGCCTTTCTTGATCAATTGTAATATGAAAAACGCGGTAAGCGTTCACAGGTTCAGGGTTAGGGAAAAGACAGAAATTGGATCCCCGAAATCCTCGTAAAAAATGCTGTAACCGTTCACAGGTTCACAGGTTGGAGTGTTCAGGGTTTACAAAAAATCCAAACCGTTTACCTCGGAAGGTCATAAATGGCGCTTTTCTCGGTGAGACATGAGCATCAAGAGCAAGGCGCGAAGGCGCGGAATAGCTGGCTATTGCAAGCCTGAGCAACGCGGCTATTGATGTTCATGGCCGGCG
>JAUVJO010000383.1 GCA_030592345.1 Deltaproteobacteria bacterium | reverse complement strand
TGTCTTATTTTATTCAAAAAGATCAAAAGACTTATGCGTTTCATGGCGTTTGTAACCCGTCTGTCTTTCAAGGATATCGACCTGTTTTCGATCATACCATGGGCGGCTTTAAGGCCGTTGCCGACCCCAAAAGGATCAATGTGAAGCCTGACCGTTTGCGTGTTCGTGCCACAAAACGTGCTGCCACCTTGAACGACGCCCTCAAGTCATTGGGCGTTGAAGATGAAAAGCTTAAAGAGGCAGCCTTGCTGAACGGGAGGCATTTGCACGACTGGGTTGCGGCAAACACCTTGCTCAAAGTCGTGAAGAAGGGCGGCTGACTGGCGTATTTAAGAGTTGGGGGGAGACAACAATTTTTCCGCATGCTTCTGAAATTTGGCAGGCAATGGAAGAAAGAAAGTGAGCTAAAGTGCCTAAAATGCCTAAAGTGAGTCCCGCTGTTAGCGGGATTAAGGACTTGAAGAAACAGTTTTATTTTTGAAAGAAAGTGAGTCCCGCCTTTAGCGGGATTATGCAGTGCGCCTCCGGCTCAACATATTAATAATAGTCAGCATACCTCAACTTTAGGCACTTTAGCTCACTTTAGTTCACTTTAGGCACTTAATGTACTCCATAAATGCGGCGCAAGTGATTTCAAGAGGATACCTCCCCCAGAGTTCTGGATACGCCCGAGGCTGAGTCAGGGACTGAACCCAATGCCTTCAACACTCACCCTGCCGGTTTCCTCGGCAACCTCGAATTTGATTGGCAAGAACTGTTCAATGACCCATATGTTGGTGAGCAGGTGTCTTGTGATGGTCCCCACAATAAAGGAAGACTCGCCCTTGGCCAGGGCCATGTAAAGGGCCAACTGGTCAGCAAGATGGTTGTCAAGAGCAGCTTTAGAGGCCATGAATTTAAAGAGGGCCGAACAGGCATCGTCAGCAACCTTTTCGGCAGGCTTTCCCCTTTTTCCCAAGGATGTGAAACCGGCCTCGCCATTTTCAAACTCAGCTTTCATGAAAACGACTGTACCAGTACCCTGAGAAGGACCTTGAGCAAGCTCGACTCCGGGCGTACCGTATCCCTGACCTGCAAAGCGCTTGAGCACCTGATCTCGCTGCCTTTCACCGATACTCATGGGAAGATTTGAAACCGCTGAAAGGATGTTGATGTTTTTCAGTTCGCCCCGTCGAACCCGTTTTATTGCACGAAATCCTTGCACAGGCGATATAGATGCAACGACTCTTCCCCCACCTTTCGGATACCAGCCCCAGTGTCCAATCTCCAAGCATACAACCCCGCCCATTTTCTTTGCTGCCGGAGCAAAGATCTCCTTTAAGTAATGGAAGCACGGGCTCCATGGCACATGGGTCCCCCCGGTTATCGTCACCCGGGACGGCTCTTTGGCAAAGAATAAGCCCGGCATCATGGCCTGTAGCACGAGGCTGGTGGAACCTGCCGTGCCAATATCGAGGGTGTACGTATCACCCTTGAGTTTTCGTGGCTCGAAATAAAGGCTCGTGGACCCCGGCTCAGCCCCTTCTGTGCGGGCATATGTCATTGATGCCAGGGCCTTGACACCCATTAGATGCTGTGGTCTTAACCCCGGCTTCTTACGACCGCCCCGGATATTTTGTATCTCCACAGATTGTCCGAGTATGGCCGCCAGGGCCAGGGCGGTCCTCAATACCTGCCCTCCGCCCTCACCATAGCTGCCGTCTATTACGATTGCGGATTGCGGATTGCGGATTGCGGAATTTGGAGGCAGTTTCATTGACCTATAGGTTTTCAGATAAATAATTTCACGGCGCAAAAGGAGCACTTCGTTTGAGGACCGCTTCGCTTAAGGAGCGTTTCACTTGAGGCAAGGGCCAAAAAACCTTCCGCCTCAAACCTTAAACCTCGAACCTTCTCCCAATTGTTTTCCACAACTCTTGCCTGCCCATGCCTGTTGCGGCGGAAAAGAGAATAAGTGCCGAGGGATCTTTGGATAAGTCCTTTGCAATCAGGGTCCGTTGTTGGGCCTGTTTGTTTTTCTTGAGCTTGTCTGCCTTTGTCAGCACGACAATTTCCGGGATATCGTAGTGGCCAAGCCAATCCAAAAGATCATGGTCTGCTTGATTTGGAGTCCTGCGGATATCCAGGATGACCACCACGGCCCGAAGGCTTTCTTGCGTCTTCAGGTACTTCACCACCATGGGGCCCCATTTTTTTCTCACTTCCATGGAGACCTTGGCGTAGCCGTAGCCGGGAAGATCAACAAAATAGAAACCATTATTGATAAGAAAAAAATTGATCGTCTGGGTGCGTCCGGGTGTAGAGCTGGTTTTTACCAGGTTTTTCCGGCCCAAAAGCGTATTGATCAAGGAAGATTTCCCTACGTTGGAGCGGCCTGCAAAGGCAATTTCATGCCCTACAGGAGAAGGATACTGGGAGGGTTTGACAGCACTGGTCACAAATTCAGCGGACTTGACGTTCATGTGTCGGTTAGCCGGTTTTGCCCGTTGGCCGGTTGGCACTTTTTATATTCTCCTCTATTCCGCACTCCGCACTCCGAAATCGAATGTCACTCTATACCTCGGAAGGTCATAAATGGCGATTTTCTCGGTGAGTCATGAGTATCAAGAGCAAGGCGCGAAGGCGCGGAATAGCTGGCTATTGCAAGCCTGAGCAATGCGGCTATTGATGTTCATGGCCGGCGAAAAAGTGTCATTTGTGGCCTTTCGAGGTATAGTCACTTCTTTCGGCCAGGTACCTCTCAATCCGATCCAGGCCCTCTGCGATGTTTTCCAGTTTGTTTGCGTACGAAAACCGCAGATATCCTTCTGCATTGGCCCCAAAATCGATTCCAGGGGTGACTCCCACATGGGCCTTTTCAAGAATGTCAAAGGCGAGTTTATAAGAGTCGTTTGAGAACTTCTTGGCATTGGCCAGGACGTAGAACGCGCCCGTGGGCTCCACCGTGATGCCAAAGCCGATCTCTTTGAGCCGCTTGATCATAAATCTGCGGCGCTCATCATAAATGGCACGCATCTTGGCCACGTCTTCTGCAGCCTCCTCCAGGGCAGCAATTCCAGCCCATT
>JAUVJO010000292.1 GCA_030592345.1 Deltaproteobacteria bacterium | reverse complement strand
TTCTACGTCAGAGCGATATATAAATCTTTCAATCATTCTTTTTACAGCATGGTCTGAAAACCGATATTCAAGCCTGCTTATTTTTTCTCGGATTGTTGTTATTCCCATTGCTGCACACATCCTTGAGTATTGTCCACTATCATTGGCTTCATATTTAATCCTATTGGCACTGAAAAAAGATTTGAACAAGATAGAGACCTATCCCAACCCCGACAAAAATGAACGCCATACGAATCCAGATTTTGCGGGCGATGGTTAGCTTTCCTTCCGTCTTCAAGTAGTCGCGGAAAGAATTACCGAGGAAGACGACTGCTATGGCTATAAAGATGATTCCCAGGGATGATGGGCTGTTCATATCTATTCTCGGATTAGGATTTGTTTTATACTACAAGTGAATCAGTTGCCCGGCAAAATACCACTCACCTTCGCGAAAGCGGCTCCCATTCGTTTTGATCCATTCCGAATATTTTGCTATGGCTTGCTTTTGCTGTGATACCAGCATGTCGGTTTCAAAGGGGAAGTCGATGCCGTAGCGGATTACCAATTCTTCATATGCCATTTGTCGTACTATACGCGGGCTTTTTTCAGATTGCAGATTTTCTAATAAACAGGCTGGCGAATAAGGTTTGCCGTTGCGGTAACGGATGCCTGGATTAAAGCGAGATTTGTTTTCAGCCCACCACTTTTGCCAGTCTTCTGGTTTTTGTGAAATGCGGGTTATGGTGGTGCCAAAAGGTTCTCCATCAAGTCTGGTTGGAACCTGACCCTCTTTGAACTTTTTGAGCTCCTCTTCAAACAACTCGTCTTCGTCGATCTCATCAGGGATAAAGACGTCTTCATAAAGATCAGCTCCCGTCAGGATCTGGAGCGACATGGCCGCAGATTCACCAGTCTCTGCATTGGTAAGATGGTCAAGGAGTGTGTCTATCGCCGAAATATCTCCAAGCAAACCCAGCGCAATGACGCAATCGGTCTCTGCGTTACCTGCTTTTGCTTTCTCCAGTATCACGTTAACCGCCGAACGATTGCTGCCTAATCCTAATGGTATGAGTGGCCAGTTTTGTAAGCTGGCATGTTGCAAGCACTGAGTTATTATTTGTTTTTCACCCAGACGCAGCAGCGCCAGCGCTGTAGTTGAAGTGACAGCTTCGTCTTCATGCGATAGATATTGTAATAAGGGTGCATGAGTGTCTTGTTCACCCAGACGTCCCAGTGCCCGGATAACTGCAGGCAAGGAGTCGGCAGTACTCACCTCCAATGCTTTCAAAAGAGCAGTTCCTGCTTTCAGCCGTCTAAAACCGAAAACATTGGCGAGAATCGGGATGAGCTTTTGATCGCCTTCTGACAGCATCCTGACAAATTCGTCGTGCCAATCCTCCGGCAGCTCGTGTTTGAGGGCATCGCTGACGGCCTGTATGCTTTCTGCATCCTCTGGGTCCAGTTCTTCCAAAACCCCGAGGACCAAATCCTTACGATTCTGCCGACAGAAGACACGCATCGCTGCATGGAGCTCCCCAAAGTCACCTTCGCTTGCCTGTGTCTCGCATACGTTTAGAGCCAGTTCTTCTCCTACCACCAAACCATCAATATGCGGTTCAAAGCGTTCTTCAAAATCGTGAATATCTTCCCATGTGACTTCGGGATCGTCGAAAAGCGTCAAGCGCTGCTCGTAAAGAAAAGAAGCTTCTTCGAGATATTCTTGATAAAGCTCAATAAGAAAATTTTTTATGCACGTAGCCATAATAATTATTGACGTCCTTTCAATCAGTTGTCACAGATTTCGGCAACCCTTCCGCACTGACCTCAATGGACACAACGTCCTGCGGGCCGCTCCTCAGTACCAGATTGGTTCGCCATATCAGAAAAAGCAGATTTTCATCTGTATTGATAATTACTGTGTCAAGCCGCGTTTCCAGCAGATAATCCTTTCGACCCCGCAACTCCACCCTGCACTGCGGAGGCGGTACGCCCGGCAGGTTGAAAGAAATCTTTCCGTTCGGAGAAGCGTTTATAACCTCCACGGCTACATCAGCCTTGAGGAAACCCGGGGCCACCTGATCCAGAGGAGCAGCATTAAAAAACCTCTTGTCAAAATCTGTGGGCAGGAGCGGCATCCTTTGTTTCGTCCAAGCCTTGTCGTAGGTTCCCGCAAATTCTGCCCTGGGCTGCCAATGGGGCGACGTGAATCCGAAGCCGGCAGGTGGAGGCCTGTCTTTGAAACCTTTTAGGGGATGCCGGGGGTCCTCCAGATTCGGAAGCCGGATTCCTTCTTCGAACTTCCCCCTTTTGCCCCGGAACCCGGTTCCAACAGGATTCCTCGGCTCAAAAGTATGATTATCAGGATTCGGATGGCTGCGATCCCAGCCGCCAAATGCCCGCTCGTAAATCAGCGGCATGCGCTCGAACGGTCGTGGACTGGTCATGGAGGTTATTCCGAAGCTCTTGACCCAGTATCTGTCACCAATGACCCTTATCACCTTCTGCATCGGGCCCACACGCAGGCTGATATCCACTTTGGAGACGCCTGGTTTTGGTGCATAGGCATGGCCGATCAGAACGATATCTGTCGCAGGTTTGATAAAAGCGGTTTCCGGTTCGTACTTGTAGCTCGACTTTTCAGGATCCCCCCAGTATTCGCCGCCAAGGTTCACAGGAACCTGCTCTTCTGCCAAAGACAATAGCGGTGCTTCATGAATATGATAGGTTGCCTTTACAATTGGGACAAATAGTGGTCGTGCTTCTTCGTCCGCCAGAAACAATGGCTCGAACGCAAAGGGGGTTTTATTCTCTATATAGGGGTGGCCCATTTTGTTTCCGAACCTTCCAAAAATCTAATACGGGGCATAGTGTCTTTGAATTAAATTTGGGTGAATAGTTTCCTGTGGGGCCCTCACACAGGAAAGCCTGTGTTTGGGAATGGTATGCGCATTGGCAATCTGGCTTCTTTGGGACAATACTGATATTCGTCCTGCGTCTCAATGCCAACCATCTCTGCAATTCTCAAAAGCGCAAGTCCCTCTATGTACACATGTCTCGCACTAGCGAATTCTATATCGTTTCTACCAATCGATCTCTTCTGAAACTCAATTTCATCAGTCCAAAGATCAATCAAATCTGAGAAGGCATCGTCAAAGTACTGATTATTCTGTTTAAAAAGCGCATAACAGACATCGTATTTTGGCGATGACTCTCCTTCCAGAATTTTCTCGAAACGGTCTATAATTTTTTCTTTCAGGCTCTTTTCCCCGCCCCTGATCATGTTATGAAGAAAGAGAATATAACAGTAATCATCTTCATACTCGTATTTCTCTATCCACTTCTGTGGGCTCAGGACGGTAATTTTCTCGGCTACATCGAACCGATTTGCGGCAATGGAATCAAAGAACCCGTTAGCTTTCGTAATCTTGCAAAATCTTGACAACTCTTTTTCTTTCGGGGCTGTCTGTTGCAATAAAAACACTCTTGTCAGGCCGCTACGAATGAGCATATGATAGAAACGATCAATATCCAGATCCAGCAATAGCGCACCGATCCCGGCGGTTCTGTAAAAGACGTGAAGCTCTTCGCACAATGGTCCTAATTCGCCTGGCGACACCTCGGCCAGTTCGCTTAACGAGGAATCAATCATCAATTCCAGCTCAGAGTATAAGCTTGTTAAATCAATCATAATCAATTCTTTCGATCTAACTAAAACACAATCCAATCGGGTTAATTATCAGAAATCAAGGGTTCTGAACTTATCCACCTCCACAAACTCTACGCCTGTCAGACCTTCTTCTTCAATCCGCCTCAATAGATCCTGCCTTGCTATGAATGTCATCGGCTCTTCTTTCAAACTAAAAATCACCTGGCCGGACTTCAGAATGTCTTCACGCAAAACAAGCTTATCAAAACCAAAAATTCCATCCTCACTTCCAGGATCATCATCAAATATGGAACGTTCTCTGTCCACTGCCTCTGTCAGAACCAGGAAATTTGCGATCCAGTAGTGCTCACTCGCCATCCTGCCTTTATGGTTCTTTATCTTCACAGGCAAATACTCAATGTCTTTAACATCAAATTCTTCCAGAACCGCCCTGAACCGATCGCTGATTATCAGCCATTGACCAGAGTTCTCAACGTAGTCTGTCAAGTTCATACCTTCCGGTCTGTGTTTCGAAAACTCAAAGATAACATCCTCAGGCCAGCCGTCCAAACGCGACACACCCTCAAGAAGTTCATACTGCTTCGGAATAGCGTCCGGAGTTTCAAGCTTAAGGTACGCATTTGTTTCATCGTCTGTTTCTTTAAGAACATAATACATAAAGGCAATCCCCCATTTTTCTTGTTCTATATCCTGCTTGTTTTAAATCGCGATGATAGCCTTGTTGGTCCTAATGGCCCCGCTCCTATACTGGTCACATGTTTATACATCATGTCCTCTATTTTTATTAACATGTTGAATAGTTCCTTCATGTATTTCTCCTT
>JAUVJO010000283.1 GCA_030592345.1 Deltaproteobacteria bacterium | reverse complement strand
GTTATTCGATTTACGATTCACTTTCGCTCTGCTCATCCAGGTTAAAGAGTCTGCGGGTGATGTCCACGTAAAGAGATTTATCCTTTTTGTGACCGCTTTGTTTTAAAAAGACGGTAGGATTATGAAGGATCTTGTTAACAAGTGCTGCGGTCAACCGGTCAATGGCAACCCGACCCTCCTCAGATACTGAGCGGAGAGATGCAAACGTTTTTTTAAGTTCTCTTTGCCGGATCTCCTCAACCTTATCCCTAAGATCCACAATGGTTGGCACTACATCCAGGCATTGCAACCATCTGCGAAATTGAATGACACCCTCATCTACAATCCGCTCGCCCCTCAGTGCCTCCTGTTGGCGTTCTTCTAAGTTTTCTTCAATGGCACTCTTGAGGTCATCAATATCGTAAACATATACATTATTGATGCGGTTGATCTCGGGATCTATATCCCGTGGCACGGCAATGTCAATGAAAAACAGAGGGTTATTCTTCCGGGCACGCATGAGCCCTTTGAAATCAGCGCGCACCAGGACATATTTGGGGGCCCCTGTTGAACTGATGACTATATCTACCTGTTTGAGGTAGTCACGAACCTCTTCGAATCGGATGGCAGTTCCTTTGAAGCCCTCGGCAAGTTCAAGGCCTCGCTCAAAGGTTCTGTTAGCGACAAAAATGGGGTGGGCCCGGTTGTTCACAAGGTGCTCAACAGCCAGTTCTGCCATTTCGCCAGCGCCAATGAGTAATACTGCTTTTCCTTCAAGCTCGCCAAAAATCTTCCGACCCAACTCCACTGCCGCATAGCTGATGGAAACAGCATGGTCTCCGATACCGGTTTGCGTGCGCACCCGTTTTGCCACGGAAAACGAGCGGTGCATGAGCCGATTTAGAACCACGCCGCAAGTACTGTGGTTACACGCTTTGAGATAAGACTCCTTGATCTGCCCCAGAATCTGCGGTTCGCCAACCACCATGGAATCAAGACTTGAAGCTACGCGAAAAATGTGACGCACTGCCTCGTCACTATCGTACACATAAAGGGCTTGCTCAAAGGTGTGACGACGTGTTTCCTTAAATGCAGCCACAAAATCCTTTACTGCCTCGACCGCCTCAGGCATGTCTTGGGTGGTCAAGACA
The DNA here is from genome assembly GCA_030592345.1 of Deltaproteobacteria bacterium. Taxonomy (GTDB): domain Bacteria; phylum Desulfobacterota; class Desulfobacteria; order Desulfobacterales. The sequence continues at coordinate 3,479 of JAUVJO010000283.1, read as the reverse complement.
AATTCAACGCGGTTGCAAGTGGAAAAGAGTACGATTTCATCTACATGGGCACTATTGTGCATCGCTTGCAGCACCTTGGCAGTGTCTTCGCTCGAAAAGGCCAAGCGTTCCCGAACCTCAACCGGTGCTGTCTCATGGTTTAGACCAACTACGACAATGTGCGTGTTTTCCACCATTTAGATTCTTTGTAAAAAAGTTTATCCCGCAAGAAACAAGAAAAACGTAAAAAGAAGTATTAAAAATCCAACAATGGTCATTATAGCGGCACGCCTCCCTCTCCACCCCACGGCCAAACGTTCGTGGAGGAGCGCTGCAAACACGAGCCAGGTGATCCCTGCAAAAATCACTTTAGGGTCCCAGGTCCAGAATTTACCACGGACAATCTGGGCATAAATAACGCCGGAAATAATTCCAAATGTGAGCATGGGAAACCCAACGATAAGACTTGCATAGCCCATGGAATCAAGCAGCTTGAGGGAAGGGAGTCGGCGAAAGAAAAACCCGCGTTTCTTAACCTTGATGGCCCTCTCTTGGATCAGGTACAGTATGCCCACCAGGCAGGCGATGGCAAAGGCGGCGTTTCCTACAAGCAGGGTGCCAACATGAAGCGTGCGCCACACGCCTTTAAAGAGCGGAGCCAGTTCAACCGCAGGCCGTGGCAAAATGGAAGCGATAACAACGCACGTGGTGGCTATGGGTGCCACAAGGGCACCCAAAACCATGAGATGAAATTTGATTTGAAGAACGAGAAAGACTCCAACCATAGCCCATCCGAATATTGAAAGCGTTTCATGGAGGTTGTTGATCGGAATCTGTCCCCCCTTAAAGTACGCAAGGCCAACAACGCCAGTGTGACACACAAAGCCCACAAAAAGAACGACACTCGCAACGCTGTACATGGGTCGCTTTTGAAACAGGATATAACCCTGATAACCGAGCGAACTTAAAATGTAACATGCCATTGTCAAAGCAAACAATAAGTCCATGGCTTGTCCTCTCGCAAAATGGCGGCTGTATCGCTAAGAAACCTGGTCGATGGTCATCAGCTCTTTCCACGTGTACCCTTGTCCCAGCACCTCTTTGAACAGCGAGTCCACATCCCGGGTGCGGTCCTCCCGGATCATTTCAAGGAGCCCCTTGGCGAGTAACTGCTCAAACAGCCCCTTGTGGGCTTCCGGGCTCTTTTTCTCGACCTGAAACCTTTGACGGATGGCCCCCATCACGTTCAACAGTATCGCATATTCCGGCCCGAATTCCTTTTCCAATGCCTGCCGTATCCACTTGGCCACGGCCGGACTCCTGTTTGAAGTGGAAATGGCGATCACCAAGTCCCCTTGGCGAACAATGGCAGGCAGGACAAAGGTGCATACCTGTGGACGGTCAGCAATGTTGCAAAGTGTCCCTCGTTTTGAGGCATCCTGGCTGATCTGCTGGTTCAGGTCTTCATCGTTAGTGGCACCGATGACGAGGAACCTGGCATCCAGGTCAGATGATCGATAGCCTCTAAGCTTTAAGACAAGATGGCCCTCTGAGGCAAGGACTTTCAGGTGTTCTGTGGCGTCCAAGGATATGACGGTGACCTTGGCCCCACATTCAAGCAGGGCCTTCACCTTCCGCTCACCGACCCCCCCACCCCCCACCACAAGACAATCCGTATTCAGAACGTCTAAATTTACAGGATAATAACGCATCACAGGCGTCTCCTCAATATACACTCCATAAATGCCTCACTGTCCCCAGGAATCCCGCCATGGCGGGATTTCGAGGATTTTGCGAATGATGATCAGCCAAAGTCGAAGATCCGCCTCTGGCGTGAATGGCCTTAAGTTGTAAATCCGCCGTCTTTGTGGCGGGCTGAGATGCCAAAACGCCAAGTTATTTTTGATCCAGCCCTTACCACGATACATGGATGTTATTCATTTTTAGACTTTCACATATTAAATTTCACCGCGTTATCGGTCGTCGGCGTATAACAATACAGCCTCCTCCCTCTGGCCTTGTGAAATTTAATATGTGAAAGTCTTTAGCCAAGCCAAAATCGGGACCAAGATAAACAGAAACTGACCCTGTAATCAAGGATTAACCTTCCACCAACAGATAAGTCTCCAATATTCATTGACATTTCTTAAACGATCCTTTATATATTTCATTCAATTTGTATTTCAGGAGGACCCTGATCTTGTAAAGATGATCTGATCGAGGTCCTTAGAAAGGAAACCGGCCAGATAATATACTCCGAACGGCCATTAACTGCGCTTTTTTGAAGTGCCTAAAGTGAGCTAAAGTGCCTATAATTATCGGACCAAGGACCTGTTATTATTATAATAATAATAATAATATCTTCAAGTCCTCAATCCCGCCAGAGGCGGGATTCACTTTAGACACCTTAGTTCATTTTAGGCACTCTCTCGCGGCAAAAGTTCCAATTGTGGCCCTGCTGAGCATAGAACGGATAACGCCTTGGACGGAAAAAATATGGGTTCTGGAAGAACGCCAAAACAGACATTGGCACTCAAAAAAATTGAAGAGGCCATCATAGCGATTGAATTGTGCACAGGAGAATTGACAGCAGACGGATATAGAGAACTGCGTGCACGGTCAGGCCATTTGATGGATACGTTGTATATCGTCGGCGAAGCGTTAAGCAAATTTACGTGAGGAACAAACAAAGGGGGCAGTTGCCCAAAAAACTCATGCGGGGATTGCTCAAAGGATGGGGAAACTAGGTCAGGGTAGTCTCTGAACCTTGGAAAAAAAGAAGCGGTAGCTCCAGAGCCGAGGTCGGTGTCTCATCCTATGTCTAATATAGGTGCGGTGAGACTTAATGTCGCCACCGGCCCCAGACAACTACCTTAATTAATAATAAACACTAAATGCGTGCCAGTCAAGGGGCGAGAGAAGCTGGTGGCGTTTAATTGACGTTGACACTTCTTCATTGATTTCTTATGGTGATTACGTCTCAGGAATGTGACTTCTCGATTTTGTAATCTGGAGGCGGTCAATGGATATGCTTGTGGAAGAGAAAAGAAAACACACCAGAATGGATTCTCTCAACCTGGTATCGTATGTTTGTGTTGATGAGAACAACCAGATGTTGAGCCAGGGCATGGGAAGGACTCTAAATGTAACGGAGGGCGGGATTTTACTGGAGACGCATGCCCCTATCGAGCCACAGCATATTGTGCTGGTGACCGTCGGCCTGAAAGACGATCTGGTCGATATCAAAGGCAAGGTTGCTCATAATACAAAAGGTGAAGGTGGAGAGTTTAACGCCGGCATTGAGTTCATTGAAACAGATGCATCAGCACTTCGGATCCTAAAAGACTTCATTGTAGCATTTAAAAAACAACAATATACCTCGAAAGGCCACAAATGACACTTTTTCGCAGGCCATGAACATCAATAGCTGTGTTGCTCAGGCTTGCAATAACCAGCTATAGACTTTCACATATTAAATTTCACAGCGTTATCGGTCGTCG
>JAUVJO010000389.1 GCA_030592345.1 Deltaproteobacteria bacterium | reverse complement strand
CTTCATTTAGACGGCTTTCAGGTACAATGTCCGCAATGTAGGTAAATGCCGAAGTAAAACAGAGGGCTAATCCCACACCATGGATCACTCTGATGAAGAGCAGCGGCAGATAGAAGCTATCCAGCTCCCCACGAAAGAGAAGGTAAGCGAGAGGTATGAGGCTCATGATAATGCATCCAACGGTGTAACTCCTTTTTCGCCCCAAACTGTCGATCATTTCAGAAATCCAGGGGCGGCATATGACGGCAGAGAGGGCAAGGGCGCCCATGATGATGCCGATATCTGCTTTAGAGCCGCCGTGACTGGTAATAAAAAGAGGAAAGAGAAAAAAGGCGCCTATGCTGGATACAGTGAAAAAGTTGGCTGCGGCCATCAGGACAAAGGATCGGTTGTAGAGGACTGGATCTGTTATTGAACGCATGAAGATGCCTGCTGGAATGAACCGTGGACAGACTGACAAAGGTGGCTTTGCGTCCACGGTTCGTTTGATTGAAACCTGAGAAAAAATAAAACCCCGCTTCAGTCATCATATGCGGGGCAGGAGTTTTTCTAAGCCTTTTTCGTGGGGTCTCTTTATCAAAGAGGTCCTTTAATGGTCAAGAAAATTCGAGTATTGAGTCATTGACGAGGGAACAAAGGCACCTTTCTTATTATTTCCCCTTAAACCGTGGCTTTCTCTTTTCCATGAAAGAAGTCAGTCCCTCCTTATGATCTTCCGTGTAAGTGGTAAGGAGAAATTGATCCGCATCCATATAGATGCCTGCTCGGTCAAGGGCAGTCGATATGTTGGTAACCGCCTGTTTTGTCATGGTAACGGGGATGGGTGGTTTTTCCAGAATTTTTTCAGCCATGACCGTTGCAGCCTCTAAGGTAGAATGATCTGGAACCACTTTTTCCGCAAGTCCCCATAAAAGACATTTCTCCGCTGATACACGCTCACTCAACAGGATTATCTCTTTCGTCTTAGCCGGCCCTATCAGATGGAGCAATCGAGGGATAGAACCCCAACTATAATTTAACCCCAGATCTATCTCGGGGATGCGCATGAATGCTGATTGTCCCATGATACGGAAATCACACGAAATGGCAAGGGACACGCCACCCCCAACACAAAACCCCTCGATAGCAGCAATCGTAACTGGTCTGGATTCTTCCCATGTTCGGCAAGCAAGCGGGCCTAAGGTAACACGTTCCCGGCGCTCGTCCATATTACCGGATAACATTTTCTGAACCTCTGGATCTTTGAGGTCTAATCCGGCGCTGAACATACCTTTTGCCCCGGTCAGTATAACAACACGGACGACCCGATTACTTTGAAAGCTGGAAGCCACCTCTGACAATTCTTTGAGCATACGCGCCGACAGGGTATTTAAGGCTCCTGGTCGGCTGAGGATAACCTTGACAATAGGTCCCGCACTTATAACCTCCAAATGTTGATATTTCATGGACACTTCTCCATTCTCAAAATATGTTAAGTCATTCTGGAAATTCAAATAGATGGCATTTTTGTAGATGCCTACCTTTCCCTGTATGTCCCTCGGATTAAAGCTGTATGATTTTACCCCCAGCTGGAAGGTCGCCTTCATCGTAGCCGAAATCCGTCAGCATTCGATGGGTCATCTTCATATTGGGTTGCCAACCCATCCTTTCACCTCGAAACTTGGTAGCCACCTGATAGTCCACGATGGGAGACAGAACACCCATTGCGAGGAAGTTTGGCTGATGAGTAGGATTGCCTCCGGGACCACCCTTGCTGGCCCAGAGTGCATCTACGAGACAGAGCTGTTGGCGCGGGAAAAGGACTTTCTCCGTTTGCTTGTCCATTGCACCGAGAATTTCAGGAGTTCGATTAATGGCAATGAGATAATCCTGACCTCCTTTCGCGTGACCTGGACTTGGAGAAAAGGTCCCAAAATGATTCTTCATGGTCATGGTGAATCCGCCAAACCTTTGGCTATGTCCTTTGCACATGGCTATATTTATAAGAATATCCACTGAGCCATCCACCAGATGTTTAAGACACTTTGATTTTTCTTTGCCGTTTTTCCACGGCGCTGGTATAGACGTTAAAGAAGAGCTTCCGCCCCACTTGTTTTCCACCCTGCATCCTTCAGGAAGACCTGAAAAAGGCGTGTTCTTGCGTATAGTACTGCCATGGCATGCGTCGTAGATGCTTATGTTGAACGGACTCACGCCCAGCATATGAGTCAACGTATGACAGATCTTTGCCATGACAGCGCTACGTGTATGCTGCAGGGCTATATTATTTGTCTTAATCGCCACCACCGTATCGGACCAGGATTTACCGGGCGGCTTTATAAAGATGCTGCGCCATGCCTCAGTAGGATTTCCCGTTTCAGCAAGGCTACAAGCTAACTTGTCGATGTTTTCCCATACCGCTTTTGAGACCACAAGCTTATCTTGGATTGCCCAGGAAGAAACGGATTTGTAAGCCTTGGTCATAGCGGTATCGGTAATACCGACAACTCGAAGATTATCCACATTAGGGTGAACAACTACTTTCGCAATATTCTTCGCTTGGCTCTCACGTGCAATTACTGTCGGAAATGCAGCGATGGCAGTGCCCATAACTATTGTCTTCTTCATAAATTGTCTTCTGCTGATTTTATTCATTAGACCTCCTTGCACGTTACTGAAACCCATTTTCGACATCTAAACAGTTCTATTAAAGATTTCAAATGCTAATCTTTGTTTCCAAAGCCTTATCCTTTTCAAGTTTGATATTTAGTGCCCGACCGAAAACTGTTATTTTTCCTCCCGCTAATAGCGGGACGTCAGGCTCAAATTATAATCCTCGAAATACTCAATGTATTCCTGTGGTTATAATTCTCGCCTTCCTTGATCTTGGAAAAAATTCCTAGTTTTTGTTCAGACACTAACTAATCACTTACGCGCACGCTTTTCCGGGCCTTT
>JAUVJO010000032.1 GCA_030592345.1 Deltaproteobacteria bacterium | reverse complement strand
CTGGCGTGGTCACACTTCCTGAGGGTACAGAGATGGTGATGCCAGGAGATAATGTAACGATACAGGGTGAGTTAATTACCCCCATCGCCATGGAGAAGGAGCTTAGGTTTGCCATCCGTGAAGGTGGGCGTACGGTAGGGGCCGGGGTTGTCAGCGAAATACTGGAATAGTGATGCATGACGGTCGTTAGCCGGTTGATCCCGTTGTCACGTTGATGGAGAAACCGGCTCAACCGGCCAGCGGGCTCAACCGGCTAAACCGTCTTAACACACAAGGAGTGAGAAAGCGTGAGAATCATTGTTACCTTGGCCTGCAGTGAGTGCAAGCGCCGGAATTACACTACAACCAAGAACAAGCGAACAACACCGGACAAGCTGTCTTTTAAAAAATATTGCAAGTTTTGTCGAACCCACACCTTGCATAAGGAAACCAAGTGACAGGTCGATCTGTTGAGTTGTTAAAGCGTGTAAATCAAGATCGTTGGTTATTGAGATCAATTGACAGGTGTCAGTGTTCAGTCCTACGTAACGTGGGATCGGGTCTTTAAGTTTTTCGATCCTGAAACCTGATGCCTTTTCCCCAAAGCTATAGACTTGCACATATTAAATTTTACAAGGCCAGAGGGAGGAGGCTGTATTGTAATACGCCGACGACCGATAACGCTGTGAAATTTAATATGTGAAAGTCTATAAATCCGCAGCATAAAGAGTAGAGAACACGGCAGGCTCAATGATGGACATGTTTTTGTGCAGGCCAGTAGCTCCAACGGTTAGAGCACCGGACTCCAAATCCGGGTGATGGGGGTTCGAATCCCTCCTGGCCTGCCATTTCGAGTGGCTTGTAGACGATCTTGGCAAGGTCCAGAGGGCTTCGCCGAAGAATTTTTTTTGGAAGGGAATTCATGGGACGCCTGAAACGCAAAAGGCCAGCGTCGCCGAAGAAGAAAGGGCATAGAAAAGCCACCAAAGAGAATAGGCCCCAAGCGGATCTTAAGGATCAAGCGGTTACAAGTGTAGCTCTCAAGACAAGGCCTGAGCCCGATGAAGTGGTGGTGGCAAAGAGAGAGGCCCCAAAGCCGATCAAACCCTCAGGGCCAAAAATGCAACTGGCCTTCTTGACAAAGGCTACCCAGTTTCTTCGGGAAGTAAAAATTGAGCTCAAAAAGGTTACCTGGCCTACCAGAAAAGAGACTGTAGCATCCACGGCTGTGGTCATTATCCTTGTGATGATTGTCTCTGCGTTCCTTGGTCTTGTGGATGTAGGACTGTCCAGTTTGATCCGATTGTTACTTCATTAAGGAACGGGGATGGAATAACTTTCCTAAGTAGGCGCATAGATTTGGGGCAAATTTGTTCGATCTAAAATCACAAAAGTTGATGGAATAGCAGGCTATTTTGATACTTTTGGGATTTGAGATCGGGCAAAGGTGGCCTGAAGCTGTGATGCATAGTTGCGGAAGTTATTTCGTCCTCGTTTCTAAGACTTCAAAGAGGGTTGAGCGTGGCTATAAAATGGTATGTAGTTCACACCTACTCAGGGTACGAGAATAAGGTAAAGCTTGCTTTGGAAGAGCGGATCTCATCTTCTTCTCATCCTGAGAAGTTTGGTGAAGTCTTGATTCCAACTGAGCAGGTTGTTGAGTTGGTAAAAGGAAAAAGGAAAACTTCATCAAGGAAGTTCTATCCTGGCTATATCCTCGTGCAAATGGAACTGGCAGAGGATACCTGGCATCTGGTCAAGGACACGCCAAAGGTAACAGGCTTCCTGGGTGGCCACGATACCCCCTCGCCTGTCACTGATGAGGAGGCCGAACAGATTATAGCCCAGGTGGAGGCCGGAAAGCTGAAACCTCAACCGAAATACTTGTTTGAGCCTGGTGATGAGATACGCGTCATTGATGGTCCATTTACGAACTTTACAGGCACCGTGGAAGACGTGAAACCGGATAAAGGAAAAATCAGAGTACTTGTAAGCATTTTCGGTCGTCCTACTCCTGTGGAGTTGGAATTTGTTCAGGTGACTACTGTATAGGTGAAACGTTTGCCGGTTGGCCTGTTCGCTGGTTAACCGACACAGTTTAGGAGCATATAGCGCATGGCAAAAAAAATCATAAGTTCGATTAAGTTACAGGTCCCTGCCGGGCAGGCTAGTCCTTCGCCGCCCATCGGTCCTGCTCTGGGCCAGCAGGGGGTCAACATCATGGAGTTTTGTAAGGCATTCAATGCGAAAACGGCTGGCCAAGAAGGGATGATCATACCGGTAGTGATCAGTGTATACCAGGATCGGTCTTTCTCCTTTGTGACCAAGACGCCTCCTGCAGCAATCCTGCTCAAGAAAGCAGCCAAGATCGCCAAAGGGTCAGGTGATCCTAAGCGGGAGAAAGTTGGCGAGGTGACACGGGCGCAAGTGGAAGAGATTGCCAAGATGAAACTCGTGGATTTAAACGCGTACAACGCGGATAGTGCCTGCAGGATTATAGAGGGTACGGCTCGGAGCATGGGTATCGAAGTAGTTTGATGGCGAAAGGGGTTTGCAAGAGTACCATGAAAAAACGCGGAAAAAAATATGTGGCGGCAACAAAGAAGATTGACTCGAATATGGTCCAAGATTTTCGAGAGGCGTTAAGTTCGGCCTTGGAGACGTCTCACGTGGCTTTTGATGAGACCGTTGATGTGGCCGTCCGTCTCGGAGTGGACCCCAGGCATGCTGATCAAATGGTCCGTGGGTCAGTCATGTTGCCAAATGGTACGGGCAAAGAGGTCAGGGTCTTAGTTTTTGCAAAGGGTGAGAAAGAAAATGAGGCAAAAGAAGCGGGCGGAGATTTTGTTGGAAATGATGACCTGCTGGAGAAAATCAAAGGTGGGTGGCTAGGGTTTGACAAAGCTGTGGCAACCCCAGACATGATGAGCGCGGTAGGGCGCATGGGTAAGATCCTCGGTCCCAGGGGGTTGATGCCTAACGCAAAAACCGGGACCGTTACATTTGATGTTGCCCGTGCTGTCAAGGATTTGAAAGCAGGCAAAATCGATTTCAGGGTCGAGCGTGCAGGGATTGTCCATGCACCCGTGGGCAAGGTCTCCTTTGGTGTGGAAAAACTCCTGGAAAACCTGGCCTCCTTTCTCGAGACGATCATCCGTCTCAAACCGGCCAGTAGCAAGGGCACATACCTGAAGAGCATTTCCGTTTCGACTACCATGGGTCCGGGTATCAAGATAGATCCTGCCTATGTTAAGACTATTCTAAAATAGACCCGTGGCGTTTTCGTCTTGGGTGAAGAAAAAATAACTCTGTCAAAGACCGCAGGTAGACCTTCAAGTCGAGGTTTTTAAATAGTCACCGGCCTGCCTAGACAGTCCGATTGGATAGAGGCAGTCTCATTGTCTCAGAACATCTTCCTCTTCGGCTTTTTGCCGGCACGTGGCTTCCGGTGTTGATGATTTACGGTCTTTTGCCTCTGGTTTCGACAGATAAGAAAGGAGGAGTTACTTACTTTTGAAACGAGCAGAAAAGAAGGAAGTGGTTGATGCCCTTCACGAAAAGTTCTCAAAGGCCAAAGCTCTGGTTCTTACGGATTTCAGAGGTCTTAATACGTCTGCAATGCATAAGTTGCGAGGCCAACTCAGGGAGGCATCGGTTGAATACCGGGTGGTAAAAAATACGCTAATGTCGATGGCTTCTGACGGGACGGACTTGGCCCTTTTGAAGGACTGTTTTTCCGGGCCTTCTGCGGTGGCATTAAGCTATGATGATCCGATCGCGCCTGCTAAAGTTCTCACGAAGTTTAGTGAAGAGCATCCGGCACTTGAACTCAAGGCTGGAGTCGTAGAAGGCAGAGTTGTTGATCCGGAAAGTATCAAACGACTTGCAAGGCTCCCGTCCCGGGAGGGTTTGCTAGCCCAGTTGCTTTCAGTATTGAATGGCCCCGCCAGATCCTTGATGATGGTTTTTAGCGGCGTGCCAAGGAGCTTTCTTGGCGTTTTACATGCCATCAAGGAGCAGAAGGAATCAGCTTGAACCAGAAAGGTTAGGGGCTTTGCGGCAATTGGAGTATTGGAGTGGCGGGTTGCATGTATTTAGTTGTCCCGTTATCCGTTTTTTCAACAGGCTCGACGGGCCAACAGGCTCAACGGGCCAACTCTTAAATAGACGAGGAGGATGTATATAATGGCTGATGTGACTAAAGAACAAGTCATAGAGTTTATTTCTAATATGTCAGTGCTTGAGCTTTCTGAGCTGGTCAAAGAATTTGAGGAGAAATTTGGTGTCTCGGCTGCGGCACCGGTCGCTGTAGCCCCTGTCGATGGTGCTGTGCCGGCAGAGGCGGAGGAAAAGACCGAATTTGATGTGATCCTAAGCGAAATAGGTGACAAGAAGATCCAGGTAATTAAGACCATTCGGGCCATCACGGGTCTTGGGTTGAAAGAAGCGAAGGCCGTCGTTGATGAAGCCCCGAAACCTATCAAAGAAGGCGTCTCAAAAGAGGAAGCTGAAGACATTAAGAAGCAGATCGAAGAAGCTGGTGCGACCGTTGAAGTCAAATAAGGGGCGACCGGTTGTTTGGAGATCGTGGCTCCACCAGAAGGAGAGATCATGCGAAACGCTTTAATGGCAAGTAAGCGTCTAAGAAGGAACTTTGGAACGATTCGTAAGATTGTTACGTTTCCAAACCTGATCCAGATGCAGCGCGAATCTTATGGTCGCTTTTTGCAGTGGGGTGTTCCGCCGGATAAAAGAGAGGATATAGGCCTTCAGGCTGCTTTTATGAGTGTTTTCCCCATCCGGGACTTCACGAAAACAGCTTGCCTTGAGTTTGTTTCCTACAGCTTTGGCGAAGTCAAATATAGTGAACACGAATGCCTCCATAAGGGTATGACGTACGAGTGCCCGATTCGAATTACGGTTCGACTCGTCATATATGAAACAGACAAGGAGACCGGGGTTCAAAATATTCGGGACATCAAGGAGCAGGAGATCTATTTTGGTAATATTCCGCTCATGACAAACCGGGGAACCTTCATTGTCAACGGTACCGAGCGGGTTGTGGTCAGCCAACTTCACAGGTCGCCCGGTGTTTTTTTCGATCACGACAAGGGTAAAACACATTCAAGCGGCAAGGTCCTTTATACGGCAAGGATTATCCCTGTGCGTGGATCGTGGATCGATCTGGAGGTTGATGCCAAGGACGTGGTTTATGTTCGAATCGACCGTCGTCGCAAATTCCCGGCCACCTTGCTCCTAAAGGCATTTGGGTATTCCGGGCAGGATATCTTAGCGTACTTTTATCGCACGGAAAGAATCTTGGTGGAAGGAAAGCGCCTTTACAAGGTCTTTGATGAAGGGCTTTTTAAGGATCAGCGCGTGTCCAAGTCGATCAAACACCCCGATACTGGTGAGACCATTGCCAAGAAGGGGCATCGATTCACAAAGAAGATATTGCGCCAGCTTCAGGAGGCAAACATAGAACGGATACCTATAGAATTTGAAGATATCGAGAACAAGGTGTTGGCCCATGCCATAGCAGACCCACTGAGTGGTGATGTCATTGCCAATTACAATGATACTGTTGATGATGCGATTGTTGATAGGATCACGACTGCCAGGATACCTGCCTTTGACATCCTGTACATCGACAATGTTACAACCAGCGATTCCATCAGAAAAACACTACTCCTAGACAAAGTGGAGACCAATGATGAAGCACTCTTGGAAATTTACAGGAGGCTTCGGCCCAGTAATCCGCCTACAATCGAAGTGGCGCGGGACCTTTGTACGCAGCTCTTTTTTAGCTCATCTCATTACGACCTTTCGTCAGTAGGTCGTCTAAAGATGAACCTCCGCCTGGATCAGGACTTGCCTCTCGACGTACGCACGCTTAGAAAAGAGGACCTCTTGTGCACGACCAAGACCTTGGTCGAACTAAAAGATAAACAGGGGCCTGCAGATGATATCGATCACTTAGGGAATCGGCGGGTGCGGGCTGTTGGGGAGCTCTTGGAAAATCAATACCGTATTGGGCTGGTAAGGATGGAGCGTGCCATCAAGGAGCGAATGAGCCTTCAAGAGATCGATACCTTGATGCCCTACGACCTGATCAACTCCAAGCCGGTTTCTGCCGTTGTTAAGGAGTTTTTTGGGACAAGCCAGCTTTCTCAGTTCATGGATCAGACTAATCCGCTTTCAGAGGTTACCCACAAACGGCGACTGAGTGCGTTGGGGCCGGGGGGACTGACAAGAGAACGTGCAGGCTTTGAAGTGCGGGATGTTCACCCCACGCACTATGGCCGCATTTGTCCTATTGAGACACCGGAGGGGCCAAATATTGGCTTGATCGTGTCGTTGAGTACTTATGCCCGCGTGAACGCCTTCGGCTTTGTTGAGACGCCGCATCGGGGGGTGGAAGATGGGTGGGTCACAGACACCGTAAAATATATGACAGCGTTAGAGGAAAAAAACTATCCCATTGCCCAGGCAAATGCTCCGTTGGATGCCAATGGCCGATTTGAAAGACCCATGGTTTCTGCCCGGGTTGAGGGTGAGTTTGTCATGGTTAGACGCGAAGACGTTAAGCTCATGGACATCTCTCCGGATCAATTGGTGAGCGTGTCCGCGTCCCTCATCCCTTTCCTGGAAAACGACGACGCCAACCGGGCCCTCATGGGTTCTAACATGCAGCGCCAAGCTGTGCCCCTGCTGGTAAGCCGCGCTCCCCTTGTCGGCACTGGTGTGGAGAACGTGGTGGCAAAGGATTCCGGTGTTACTGTCATAGCTGAACACGATGGTGAGGTGGTAGATGTGGATGCGAGTCGTATTGTAGTTAAGAACAATGGGGAGGGTAACGGGTCTGGCCTCCTCTCCGGAGAGGCCTCCTCCCCGGACGGCATGCAGGTGAGCATCTATAACCTGACCAAGTTTTCTCGATCTAACCAGAACACCTGCTTTAACCATCGTCCCATTGTTCAAAAGGGTGCCCATGTGATGAAGGGCGACATCATAGCCGATGGCCCGGCCACGGAAGGGGGGGAGCTCGCTTTAGGCAAAAATGTACTTGTGGCATTTATGCCTTGGGGGGGCTACAACTTTGAGGATTCTATCCTTGTGGGTGAAAATCTGGCGCGAGACGGGGTCTTTACATCGATTCACATTGAAGAGTTCGAGACCGTGGCCCGGGACACAAAACTGGGCAAAGAAGAGATTACGCGAGACATTCCTAATGTTGGCGAGGAGGCCTTAAAAGACCTTGACGACAGCGGCATTATCCGGCTGGGGGCTGAAGTCAAATCGGGAGACATATTGGTCGGGAAAGTAACGCCTAAGGGTGAGACCCAGTTGTCTCCAGAGGAAAAGTTGCTTAGGGCTATCTTCGGAGAGAAGGCAGGCGACGTCAAGGATTCTTCTCTTCGCGTGCCACCCGGCATAAGCGGAATTGTAATCGATGCCAAGATTTTTTCCAGGAGAGGCGTGGAAAAGGATGACAGGACAATAAGCATTGAAACACATGAGATCAAAGCCTTTGAAAAAGACAGAGATGACGAGCTGGCCATCATTGAAGAAGTTGCCAGAGAAAGGCTGGCAGAGTTGCTTGTTGACAATATATGCGCGGCTCCTTTTAAGAAAGGAAAGGCATTACTTACAAAAAAGGGCGAAAAGATTTCCGCTGAGGTCCTTTCCGGAATTCCCGTCTCTGACATGTCTTATCTTGAGTTGAAAGACGCGTCTATTGCTGCTCAAGTTGGAAAAGTCGTTGAGCGGTATAAAAAGCAATGCGATGAGGTGCGCAAGCGTTTCGAGCACTATGTGAGCCGTTACGAAAGGGGGGATGATCTGGCCCCCGGCATTGTCAAGATGGTCAAGGTCTATGTGGCAATGAAACGAAGACTGTCAGTGGGTGACAAGATGGCGGGCAGGCATGGCAACAAGGGTGTGGTTTCGCGTATCCTGCCGCAGGAAGATATGCCATACTTTGAAGATGGGACCACTGTGGACATCGTGTTAAATCCGTTGGGTGTTCCGTCCCGAATGAATGTCGGACAAGTTTTGGAGACCCATCTGGGATGGGCTGCCAAGGGGCTGGGGGATCAAATCAACGAATTGGTCCGTTCAGAAAACCACGCGGCTCTGAAAGCGAAGTTACTATCGATTTTTGATTCCGCCTCGATAAAGGCCGACATAGATCAGTTGGACAACGAGGACGTGATAGCGTTCTCGAGAAATTACCGGGAAGGTGTCTATGTTGCTACACCCGTCTTTGATGGCGCGAAGGAAGATGAGATCGAGGAAATGTTGGAGTCCGCTGGTTATCCTCGCAAGGCCCAGGCGAGACTCTATGACGGCCGTAACGGTGAGCCATTTGATTCCGACGTTACGGTTGGCATTATGTACATGCTGAAACTCCATCATCTTGTGGATGATAAGATTCATGCCCGTTCCATTGGGCCCTATTCTCTCGTAACCCAGCAGCCGTTGGGGGGGAAAGCCCAGTTCGGCGGTCAGCGATTGGGTGAAATGGAGGTTTGGGCTATGGAGGCCTACGGAGCAGCCTATGCCCTCCAGGAATTTTTGACGGTCAAGTCGGATGACATGGCCGGCAGGACCAGGATGTACGAGAAGATTGTAAAGGGTGAGAATGTCCTTGAAGCTGGCATGCCCGAATCTTTTAACGTACTGGTCAAGGAACTCCAGGGCTTGGGCCTGAATATTGAGCTTTTTGAAGATAAAGAAGAGAAAAAGGAGTAACCGTTCACGGGTTCAACGCTGAACCTGCGAATGCCTACAAAAAAAGGAGAATGGCTTTGGAAGAGCTATACAGTTTCTTTGCTAAACCTAAGGACCCCCTGAGCTATAGCGGGATTCGTATTTCGCTGGCACCGGCAGAAAAGATTATGGAATGGTCCTACGGAGAGATCAAAAAACCTGAAACGATTAACTACAGAACATTCAAACCGGAACGCGACGGGCTTTTCTGTGCAAAAATCTTTGGCCCGACCAAGGATTATGAATGTAACTGTGGCAAGTACAAGAGAATTAAACACAGGGGGGTGGTTTGTGAAAAGTGCGGGGTTGAGGTTATCCAGTCCAAGGTACGTAGAGAGCGGATGGCCCACATCGAGTTGGCCTCGCCGGTTGCCCACATATGGTTTATGAGGAGCCTTCCGAGTAAGATCGGCAACCTCCTGGACTTGACTATGAAGGATCTGGAAAAGGTCCTCTATTTTGACTCCTACATTGTCACAGATCCTGGGGATACAGACCTTGCTGAACGTCAGCTCCTTTCAGACGATAAGTACAGAGAGGCGACAGAGAAATATGGCGACAGATTTAAGGCTGGCATTGGTGCTGAAGCGATCAAGTTCTTTCTTGAAAGACTCGATTTGGACGAGAGCTACAACAGGTTGAGATCGGAGATACTAGCTACGGGTTCGGAGGCCAAGCGGAAAAAGCTGGCCAAACAGCTTAAGGTTTTTGCTGCTTTTCGCAATTCCGGAAATCGGCCTGAGTGGATGATCATGGATGTGATTCCTGTGCTGCCTCCAGACTTGCGGCCCCTGGTTCCTTTGGAAGGGGGTCGATTTGCAACGTCTGATCTTAATGACCTCTACCGCCGCGTGATCAATCGCAACAATCGGTTAAAGCGTCTAGCGGAATTGCGTGCCCCCGAAATTATTATCCGCAATGAAAAGAGGATGCTGCAAGAATCCGCTGATGTACTATTTGACAATGGCCGCCACGGCAGAGTCGTCACCGGACAGAACAGGCGGCCGCTGAAATCTTTGAGTGATGCCTTGAGGGGTAAGCAAGGACGCTTCCGTCAAAACCTGTTGGGTAAACGGGTTGACTACTCAGGCCGCACCGTCATCGTGGTAGGAGCGGACCTGCGTCTTCACCAGTGCGGGCTGCCCAAAAAGATGGCCTTGGAACTCTTCAAGCCCTTTGTTTTTTACAGGCTTGAAGAAAAGGGATTGGTGACGACAGTTAAAAGCGCCAAAAGACTAGTCGAACGGGAAGCACCCGAAGTATGGGATACGCTCGATGAGGTGGTAAAAGAGTATCCGGTTATCCTTAACCGGGCTCCAACACTTCATCGTCTGGGGATGCAGGCATTTGAGCCTACCCTGATTGAAGGCAAGGCAATTCAGCTTCACCCCCTCGTCTGCACTGCCTTTAATGCCGATTTTGACGGAGACCAGATGGCGGTTCATGTGCCCCTTTCCATAGAAGCACAAATTGAGGCCAGGGTGCTGATGCTATCCTCAAACAACATCCTCTCCCCCGCTCATGGGGAGCCTGTCATAATCCCTTCGCAGGACATTGTATTGGGGATTTATTACATGACCAGAGCAACCTCCGGCATGAAGGGAGAAGGCAAGATATTTGCGAATCCGGATGAGGTGCGCTCTGCTTATGATGCAGGCGAGGTGGACCTCCATGCCAGGATCCTGGTCCGTATGAATGGCCAGCGTGTGGAAACATCCGTGGGGCGTATCCTCTTGAGGGAGGTTCTGCCGGATGAAACTGTTGTCCACTTGGGTCACATTGTGGTTTCTTCGGAGCAAGAGGCCGCAGCAGTGCTGGCCGACTTGAAAGACGGACAAAGTTTTGCACATGTAGCCAAGACCAGCTCAAAGAGCGCAGACCGGGAGGTAGACGGGGACATTGGGTTTGTGCAACTCGAAGTGCTCAAAGAGACTTACGGGATTACTTCCGAGGATGCAGAATCGGTTTTTACGCTCCAGCAGGGTGAAATCAGTAGTATTATCAAGGGCGATGAGGACTTTCACATATTTGAGAATAGGGAAAAGAAACAAGGGATTCCTTTTGAGCTTATCAACATGGCTATGGATAAGAGATCTCTTAAGGAACTTGTCAATTACTGCTATCGAACTTTGGGTGGTAAGGCTACGGTTATCCTCTCGGATCGCTTAAAGGACATTGGGTATCTGTACGCTACTAAGGCAGGTCTTTCTATAAGTGTGCACGATATGGTGATTCCTCGAAAAAAGTGGGATATTATCAAAAAGGCCGATGACCAGGTAGCCGAGATCACTGAGCAGTACACCGAAGGCCTGATAACGGGTGGTGAAAAGTATAATAAAGTGGTTGATATTTGGGCCAAGGCTACCACTGACGTGGCAGATGAAATGATGGAGGAGATGAAGCATGCCCCGCTCTATGATGGTAATGAACAGCGAGTGTCGGGCAAAGACGCAGAACCGAGCAAGGAGGAAAGTTTTAACCCTATTTACATGATGGCAGACTCAGGATCACGAGGCAGTAAAGATCAGATGCGGCAACTGGCCGGCATGCGAGGCCTGATGGCTAAGCCCTCTGGTGAGATTATTGAAACCCCGATTACCGCTAATTTTCGAGAGGGTCTCACAGTGCTACAGTACTTTAGCTCAACCCACGGTGCCAGAAAAGGTTTGGCTGATACGGCGCTAAAGACCGCCAACTCAGGATATCTCACACGTCGCCTGGTCGACGTTGCACAGGATTGCGTCGTCTCAGAAAACGATTGCGGTACCATGATGGGCATCGAGGTGGAGCCACTTGTAGAAGGTGGCGAGATTATTCAACGGGTAGGAGAACGTGTGCTTGGTCGTGTAGCCCTGGAAGACATTCGGGACCCATACACAGATGAGATATTGGTTGCTGCCAATGAACAGATTGATGAAGAGGATGTCACCAAGATCGACCACGCAGGGCTGACCAGGATTAAGATACGCTCGGCACTCACATGTCGTTCACGCGAAGGGGTTTGTTCTAATTGCTACGGCCGTGACTTGGCCTATGGGAAACCCGTAGAGATTGGCACACCTGTTGGTATTCTGGCCGCACAGTCTATTGGGGAACCCGGTACACAGCTTACCATGCGAACCTTCCATATCGGCGGCACGGCCCGCGGTGCCGCGGAACAGGCCGATTTCAGGGCGGTGAATGCTGGTATGTTGAAGTATATTAATCTGTATACTGTGAAAAACGCTGAAGGTGAGCATGTAGTTATGAACCGTCAAGGCGGAGAATTTGCCGTTGTGGACGACAGGGGTCGAGAGCGAGAGCGATACCCGGTGACCTATGGTGCCCACTTTAAGATTGGAGATGGTGAAAGGGTCAAACAAGGTGACCTTCTGGTCATTTGGGATCCTTACACCACGCCGATTCTCAGTGAGACAGGGGGCGGGGTAAAATTTGGAGACATAATCTCTGGGACCACTATGAAGGAAAAGGTCGATCCAGTGACAGGGAAGGCAAGCTACGTGATTGTGGAACATAAGGATGCTGATGTTAGGCCCAGGATTTCGATCAAGGATGATACAGGTAAGACTGCCAAGCTTCCCGGGGGCGGTATGGCCCGTTGTTATCTGCCTACAGGAGCCATACTCATGATATCTGAGGGAGATACGGTTAACGCCGGAGACGTCATTGCCAAGCTTCCAAGGGAGACGACCAAGACTAAAGACATTACCGGGGGGCTTCCCCGTGTCGCCGAGCTCTTTGAATGCAGAAAACCAAAGGAAGCGTCCGTGCTCACCGAGATTGACGGGTATGTAAGTATTTCCAAGGGGGCAAAGGGGAAACAAAAAATCACGATCACGCCGGCGGACGTTGGGGATAAGAGAGAGTATTTGATTCCGCGAGGAAAGCATATCAATGTCCTGGAAGGAGATTTCCTGAGGGCAGGGGATCACTTGATCGGGGGGGCCGCTAATCCGCATGACATTCTAAGTATCCAGGGGGAGCTGGCGTTAGCGCGGTATCTGGTGGATCAGATTCAAGAAGTCTATCGCCTCCAGGGGGTCAGGATCAACGACAAGCACATTGAGGTGATTGTCCGGCAGATGTTAGGACGTGTGAAGATTGACGAGGTGGGAGACACAGACTTCATTTTAGAAGATCATATTGGAAGGGCGACCTTTGAGGATGTAAATCGCCAGGTAATAGCTGATGGTGGAAAACCTGCCGTAGCGAAGCCTCTTCTTTTGGGCATTACCAAGGCATCCTTGAGTACGGAGAGCTTTATTTCAGCAGCATCGTTTCAAGAAACGACCAAGGTTCTGTCCGAGGCGAGTATCGCCGGCAAGGTGGATCATTTGAAGGGACTCAAAGAGAATGTTATTATGGGGAGGATCGTGCCTGCGGGCACTGGGCTGCTGCGGTACAGAGATGCCCCTATCGCCATAAAGATGAAGGGGACGTCTGAGGAATCCGACGGCCTGGCACAGCAGTGGAATCGCGAGCGGGCAGGACTGGCTGTTGCCTGAAAGGGCACGCAAAAAATGATTGACACGTCCGCTTTTTTGGTATAACAAATACTCTTTTGTGGCTATTACAAGCATCCCCTGGATGAAGAGCAGAAGGGAGGCCACTATTTTATCTCGGGAGAAGTCCCATGCCTACAATCAATCAGTTGGTCAGAAAAGGTCGGAAGCGTATCCGCAAAAAGCCAAATACGCCAGCGCTTAAACAGTGCCCTCAAAAACGGGGAGTGTGTACGCGGGTCTATACAACCACTCCCAAGAAGCCAAACTCGGCCCTGAGAAAAGTCGCCAGGGTTCGCCTGACCAATGGGCTTGAGGTTACTTCATATATTCCTGGTGTGGGACATAACCTCCAAGAGCATTCCGTCGTGCTCATACGAGGTGGGCGCGTTAAAGATTTGCCTGGCGTCCGGTATCATGTGGTCCGCGGCACGTTGGATACTATTGGTGTTCAGGATCGAAAACAGGGGCGGTCAAAGTATGGTACAAAGAGGCCGAAGTAGCGTGCCAAGGGTTGTTTGTAGCCGTTTACAGTTCTCCGTTTTCCGTTCACCGACGGGTATGGGCGGCAGTATGGACCAGATATTGCCGCAGGGCACAATGGATAGGTCACAGTCCAATGAATACAAAAATCTAAATCCCAATCACATATGATATTGTATTAGGACGGTACGGACAACGGAGAACAGTGAACCGTGAACGGGTATTAAATGAGCTTGCCACATGAGAGGAGTCTGCTATGCCAAGAAAAGGGGCGGTGCCAAAACGAGATGTCCTGCCTGACCCAAAGTATAAGAGTAAACTTGTATCCAAGTTTATCAATTGCATGATGAAGGATGGGAAAAAGAGTGTTTCAGAATCAATCATGTACAAGGCATTTGACATCATGCAAGATAAAACCAAGGATCTGCCACTCAAGATTTTTGAAAGGGCAATGGAAAACTCCAAGCCCGTTATTGAGGTCAAATCGCGTCGTGTAGGTGGTTCAACATACCAGGTACCGGTTGAGGTGCGCCGGAGTCGCCGGACGGCCTTGGGAATCAGGTGGCTGATCGCCTTTGCCAGGAAACGTTCAGAAAAAACCATGGCTGAAAGGCTGGCTGGCGAGTTAATGGATGCGGCCAACCAGCGGGGCACAACCATTAAGAAGAGGGAAGACACACACAGAATGGCTGAGGCCAATAAGGCATTTGCCCATTTCAGATGGTAAGAACTCAGGGGCTTTGCCCAAGCTGAGAGTTATTATAGACTTTCACATATTAAATTTCACAAGGCCAGAGGGAGGAGGCTGTATTGTAATACGCCGACGACCGATAACGCTGTGAAATTTAATATGTGAAAGTCTATACTTTCCAAACACGAGGGAGGGGGATGACATGGCCAAGGAGAAGTTTGAGCGGGTGAAGCCGCATTTAAACGTGGGCACAATTGGTCATATTGATCATGGCAAGACCACGTTGACGTCGGCGCTTACGAAGCATTTGG
>JAUVJO010000159.1 GCA_030592345.1 Deltaproteobacteria bacterium | reverse complement strand
GGTGAGACATGAGCATCAAGAGCAAGGCGCGAAGGCGCGGAATAGCTGGCTATTGCAAGCCTGAGCAACGCGGCTATTGATGTTCATGGCCGGCGAAAAAGTGTCATTTGTGGCCTTTCGAGGTATACTTCGTGGTTTCATCAAGTACTTGCTAACGCTAGCCTACGAGCAAGTTTAACGAAAGAAGGATAACCCTGAACGGTGAACCTTTGAACCCCTGAACGCCTACACGTTTACAAAATGGCGTATGAAGATGAGAATACAACCTTTGAACCCCTGAACCTCTGAACCCGTGAACGGCTACAAACAAGGAAACCCTGAACCTGTGAATGCCTACGCACGTGCTGTAGTTTGGATTCAGATTGTTTTTATCTTGTGTTGTATTGCCTATTCTACGTATTCGCTTTTTGAAGGTGATTTTGAGCAGGCTCTTTTGCCTTATCCTGTGCTTATCCTGTATTATCTTATATTTTACCGAAAAAGATTCAGAACACCCCAGTCATCAGAAGGCGAGGACCCCACGAGTCGGGAATGAACCTTCCCACGTACCGACCGCTTCAATCCAACCGGCAAAGGCAGATATAGATCCATGATCCGAAAAGCGACTGTTCACGATGTAAAGGCGATTCACCGACTTCTCAAAGAACATGCTGACCGTGGAGAACTCCTGCCACGCTCCTTGAGTGAGCTTTACGACCACTTGAGGGACTTTGGCATCTACGAGGAGGAAAGTGGCGGTCCGATCATCGGCGTTTGTGCCCTTCATATCTATTGGGAGGATTTGGCAGAAATCCGCTCCATGGCCGTTGATGAGCAGTACCAAAGACGCGGTATTGGCTCTCAGATGTTAGCCGAAGCCATTGCTGAAGCCTTGAGTCTAGGGATCAGGAGGGTATTTACACTGACCTATCAAGTTGATTTCTTTGCCAGACACGGGTTTCATGTTGTAGACAAGGCATCATTGCCACAAAAGATCTGGGCAGACTGCGTCAAGTGTGTCAAGTTTCCTGACTGTGATGAAATCGCCATGCTAAGGTCCTTGTAATTTCCCGAAAAGTCAGGGCAGGCTCGAGGCTATGGTATTGGATGGGCGCGGCCCGGTGGCACCTCCACAAAAGGCTTGACACGACTTATCAGGCTATGCTAATTCGGCCCGAATGTTGTTTGCGGCTTATGTATGCCCTTAGTTCCCCTTATTAAGAAGGTCAAGGCATTGCCAAGTAATAAGATAACCGTTCTAATCGTTCCGGAGAACACTTCCAACGTAAAGGAACTCAAGTTCTCAAGGGCGTTCATCGCAATTGTACTTTCTTCCATCCTCTGTAGCCTTGTTGGCATAGCCTTTATTCTTAAAGATTACACTACATTAAGAAGGACTCTCCCCTCAAGGCAGGCCCTCTCTCGTGAAGTGACGAGCCAACAAGCTCAGATTCAGGTCTTTGCAAAGAAAATCCATGACCTGAATGAAGAAATGACGGCCTTGAGGGACCTCGAGAAGAAAATACGCATTATTGCCAACGTGAAGGAGCAGGCTGAAAACGATGCCTTCTTTGGTGTCGGTGGAACTATGCCACTTGATTTGGACAGCATGCCTTCGTTGGGTCAGGAACATAATACGCTTATTCGAGACATGCATGCTGATGTGGACTATTTGGATGAGGCATTTGCAGTCGAGAAGAAGGCGTTTGAGCATCTGCACGCCTATTTGCACGATCAGAGGTCTTTGCTTGCCTCAACCCCGGCTATCCGACCGACTACAGGATGGATCTCTTCCGGGTTTGGGTATCGCCTATCCCCTTTCACCGGCCAGAGAGAATTTCACAAGGGGCTTGATATCGCTACGAGCGAGGGTACACACGTTATTGCGCCTGCCGACGGCATAGTCACATTTGTTGGCAATAAAGGGGGCCTTGGCAAGGTACTCGTGATGGACCACGAACACGGTATTGTTACTCGGTATGGCCACTTGAAGAAGTGGCTGATACGACCGGGCGAGCGTGTCAAGCGTGGGGACAAGATCGCTTTGGTGGGAAATACCGGCCGAAGCACAGGACCACACCTCCATTATGAAGTCCAATTAAACGGCATCCCTGTCAATCCTGCAAGTTACATCCTCAACTGACCTTTTTTGATCAGTCTTTTCCTTTGAAATTCCGTGAGCGTTCACAGGTTCAGAGGTTCAGGGTTTCCCGCTGAAAGCGGGATTCAGGGTTAGGGAAAAGACTGAAATTGGACCCACGAAATCCTCGTAAAAAATGCGGGTTTTGCCACATCATTGCCAAGTGCCATATTCCAGACCCGCGGCCTGCCTCGCCTGTCATGTACGGAACGGGTATATCCCAAGAGGTCGGCAATGGCGGGCAGGTTTGTGGGGAAATGGAATCGGTCGGTTTTTCCCCTACAAAACGTTTACAAAATGCCGTATGAAGATTAGAATACAACATTTGAACCCCTGAACCCCTGAACGGTTACTAGGATATTATAAAAAATGATCGGAAACGTATTTAAGAAGGTATTCGGGAGCAAAAACGAGCGAGAGATTAACAAACTGCGACCAATAGTCGAGAAGATCAATGCCCTTGAGCCTGAAATGAAGGCCCTCTCCGATGCCCGGTTGAAGGCCACGACCCAGGCATTTCGCGAGCGGATCGATCAGGGCGTTACTTTAGATGAGCTTCTTCCGGAGGCATTTGCCGCGGTTCGGGAGGCATCTGTTCGAACCCTTTCGATGCGCCACTTTGACGTACAATTGATCGGCGGCATTGTTCTGCACCAGGGCAAGATCGCCGAGATGAAGACCGGTGAAGGGAAAACCCTGGCGGCAACGCTTCCTGCCTACCTGAACGCGCTCACTGGCCGGGGTGTGCATGTGGTCACGGTCAACGACTACTTGGCCCTGCGTGACACCGAATGGATGGGCGTAATCTACCGTTTTTTGGGCCTGACCGTAGGCACGATTGTCAACGGCCTGGACGACGCCCAGCGTCAAGTCGCCTATAATGCTGACATCACTTATGGCACAAACAACGAGTTCGGATTTGATTATCTGCGTGACAACATGAAATTCTCTATCGAGTCCATGGTTCAGAAGGAGCCTCATTATGCCATAGTGGACGAGGTTGACAGCATCCTGATTGATGAGGCGAGGACCCCCCTGATTATCTCCGGGCCGGTCGAACAGTCCACAGATCAGTTTTACGATGAAATGAAGCCCAAGGTGATAAAGCTCAGACAGCACCAGGATCGGCTGATGCATAACATCTATGATGAGGCCCTGGAGAAGCTTGAACAAGGGGATGAAGGGGAGGCTACCCTGGAGCTTATGCTCAAGATACAGCGGGGAGATCCGAAAAATCCAAAATTACTGGATCTGATCGCCAAGCGGCCAGGGTTGAAGAAAAAGCTCGAAAGACTAGAGGGTCAGCTCTCGACCCAAAAGCTCCTGCCAGAAATCGACCAGGACCTCTTTTGCGTAATAGAGGAGAATCACAACATCGTAGAACTCACCGAAAAAGGGTTGAAGCTCATCTACAGCGGGCAGGCTGATGACTATATTGTCCCTGACCTGGACGAAGAGCTTGAGAAAATCGATGAAAACGATCAGCTCACCAGCACGGAAAAAAGGACACAGCGGCAAAAGGCTGAGGCATTTCACAGAGACGCCACTGAACGCTTCCACGTGACGCGCCAGTTGATCAAGGCATACTGGTTGTTCAATAGGGATGTGCAATATGTGGTAAAAGAAGGCCAGGTCGTCATCGTGGACGAGTTCACGGGCCGCATGATGCCGGGCCGGCGCTGGAGCGATGGCTTGCACCAGGCCGTTGAGGCCAAAGAGGGTGTGAAGGTGGCCGAGGAAAACCAGACCCTGGCAACTGTCACCTTTCAGAACTATTTCAGGATGTATGACAAACTGGCCGGCATGACCGGCACGGCTGACACAGAGTCTGCTGAATTCAAGAAGATTTATGACCTGGATGTCATGGTCATCCCGACCAATGAGCCCATGATCAGGCTTGATAATACCGATGTCATCTACAAGACCGAAACTGATAAATACCAGGCTGTTGTGGAAGAGATCAAGGAGCTTCACAAAAAAGGACAACCAGTCCTTGTGGGTACGATCTCGGTTGATAAATCCGAAAAACTGAGCCGGATGCTTTTAAAGACGCGGGTCAAGCTTGATGTGTTGAATGCCAAGAATCACGAAAGGGAGGCCGAAATCGTGGCCAACGCCGGGCAAAAAGGGCATGTGACCATATCTACTAACATGGCCGGTCGCGGTACTGACATTGTGCTTGGAGAAGGGGTGAAAGAACTCGGGGGACTTCATATTATCGGCACTGAACGCCATGAAAGCCGCCGGGTTGACAACCAATTACGGGGTCGTTCCGGCCGTCAGGGAGACGAGGGTTCCTCCAGGTTCTATCTCTCCCTGGAAGATGATCTGCTGCGTATATTCGGGGGCGAGCGCATGTCCTCCATCATGGAGCGACTTGGCATGGAAGAGGGTGAGCCGATTGAACACGGGCTGATCAGCAAGGCAATAGAAAACGCCCAGCGCAAGGTCGAGGCCCATAACTTTGAAATACGCAAACAGCTTCTCGAATACGATGACGTGATGAACAAGCAACGCGAGGTGATCTACAGACAGCGGCGTGAGGCCCTGGGCGGAGAAAGCCTCAAACCCACGATTGAAGAGATGATGCTCGAGCTGTCTGAGACCATTGCTGATACGTTTGCTGACGAAAAAGTCCTCCCGGAAGAATGGGATATTGAAGGGCTGAAAGAGGCTGTTTATCACCAGTTTATTTTCAGGCTCAAGGTGGACCGCAACACCATGGACGGGCTTACGCGGGACGCCCTTGCGGAGCTGATTTTTCAGTCAGCCATGGAGAAATATGAAGAAAAGGAGTCCAGTTTTGGGGCCGACGAGTTTAGAAACGTAGAACGAATGGTTGTGCTCCAGGTGGTAGACAATCTCTGGAAAGAACACCTCCTTGCCATGGACCACCTGAAGGAGGGCATCGGCCTTCGGGGGTATGGACAACAGAATCCGCTGGTCGTTTATAAGCGTGAAGGCTTTGATATGTTTGCGGAGATGATCGGACGGATCAAGAAGGAGACCGTAAGGTTCCTGTTTCGCATACATGTGGCCAGGCCAGAACAAATGGCAGCAAGGGAGAGGGCGAGACAGGAGAAGATTTCTTATTCACACGGGGGGGAGGAAGCTGCGAAAGCACCGGTACGCCGCTCACAAAAAAAGGTGGGCCGCAATGAGCCCTGCCCTTGCGGGAGCGGCAAAAAATACAAGAAGTGTTGTGGGAAATAGGAGCAGGTTTTTTTTCTGATGAAGCTTGAAGTGCCAGGATTTGTCGCCGGGGCCATTGCTGCCGGCATCAAAAAAACCGAAAAGAAAGACCTGGGTGTTATCTTTTCTGAAGTACCGGCGTACGCGGCAGGCCTTTTTACCACCAATCAGGTCCAGGCAGCACCGGTGCTCCTTGACAAAGAGCGGATCAAATCGGGTCGGTGCCAGGCCGTTGTGGTAAATAGCGGGAATGCAAATGCGTGTACAGGGCCTCGCGGTATCGAAGACGCCAGGGCCATGGCGCACACAGCAGCCACTGCTTTGGGAATAGAAGAAGAACTCGTCCTCGTAGCCTCTACAGGCGTGATAGGCCAGCCCCTGGATCTTGCCGCTATCAAATCTGCACTCCCTGCACTTGCCGGCCACCTCAGCCCCTCCGGGCTCCCGGATGTGGCTCACGCTATTATGACGACCGACACATTCCCCAAGGCCCTTTCAAGACAGGCCCATATTGGCGACAAAACCTTTACTGTGGCTGCTGTTGCAAAAGGCGCAGGCATGATTCGACCGGACATGGCCACCATGCTTTGTTTTGTTTTGACAGACATGGGTGCAACGCCAACTGCCCTGGACACTGCCCTCAGGGCCGCAGTAAACGCCTCGTTTAATGCTATCACTATAGACGGAGATACCAGCACAAATGACACGGTCCTTATGCTTGCAAACGGATTGTCCGGACTGAACTTAGCAGATGTGCGCTGTGCCGAAGCATTTCAAGATCTCTTAAACGAAGTCCTTGCCACCCTTGCCCTTCAGATCGTCCGGGACGGAGAGGGTGCTACCAAGCTGGTGAGCATTAAAGTGAAGGGGGCATCAAGTGAAAATGATGCCAGGCAGGTGGCTTACACGGTGGCGAACTCCCCTCTCGTAAAAACCGCGTTCTTTGGACAGGATGCCAACTGGGGCCGGATCATGGCGGCCATAGGTCGAGCTGGCGTGCCTGTCCACCCGGAAGCGATTCACATCTATTTTGATGATGTCCAGATGGTTAAGGATGGACAGGGGTCCGGCAAAGAGGCTGAAGCAGCAGCCACCACGATCTTAAAGACCGATCGTTTCACCATCACGATAGATTTGAATCTCGGCACTCATGCAGCCACGGTCCACACATGCGATCTATCCATAGACTATATTAAGATCAACGCGGATTACCGGTCGTAGGACGTGTGAGGTAGGTCGTGATTAAAAAATGGAGTGATGGAGGGGGCGTATTTAACAGTAGGGATGAGACAACAACTTTTCCGCATTCTTCTGGAAGAAAGAAAGTGAGCTAAAGTTAAGGACTTGAAAAAACTGTTTTATATTGAAAGAAAGTGAGTCCCGCCTTTAGCGGGATTAAGCAGTGCGCCTTGGGCGCAACATATTTAAAATAGGCAGAATACCTCAATCCCGCTAAAAGCGGGACTCACTTTAGCTCACTTTAGGCACTTGATGTACTCCAGCACTCCATAAACCCTCACCATATTTATTTGCCCAATCGCTAACATTTCTTCCTAATCTGTACACATCCATTCTTTCATACCCACATATAGTAGCCCATTCTCATCTGAGTCCCCAACATATTGCGCTTCATGGAAAAGCAAAAAAAATTTCAGGAACAGTTGATTTTCTATTGCTTTTTTTATTGAATTGATTATATATTAGTTTATAGTTATATAAAATTATAGGTGGGCGTTCTGAGGTTCAGGGTTCCAGGTTCACCGAAAAAATGAGCGGTTGAGTTTCAGGATGTGTATATGATCATACTGGACGCACCCGCGCAATCATTCGAGGTTTCATTCCCGCCTGGGGCGGGACTAGCCTGCGAGCAGGGTCAGCAAAAGAAAGATAACCCTGAACGTGGAACTCTGAACCCATGAACGGTTACAATAATAGTTACGCAGGAATAAACCCTAAATGATGGAGGCAAATCATGAAGGCTAAGAAATTACTCGTTTTCGCTATGATGCTTTTTGTTTCGATTATG
>JAUVJO010000140.1 GCA_030592345.1 Deltaproteobacteria bacterium | reverse complement strand
GCCTCGGGAGGTGAATAAGCCTCAAGAGGCGCAGTATCCGCTGTGCCGGAAGCCGCGGCCGCAGCCATGGTGCCAGAATCAAGTCCATGTGCCGCTGCTGCATCCGAGGCACTGCTTTGAACGGCCGCCGCAACGGCTGCCGCATCCTGGCCAGTGGCCGTGGCGGCAGCATTTGCCCCCTGGGCAGAACCATAAACGACTCTCGCTGTCTCGTTCGGATTTAACCCTGACGCGGCCGCGCCGCTTACCGCCCCGCTCACAGCGGCAGAGGCCGCAGCAGCGCTATCCTGTTTATGTTCGACTGCAGCGTTCACAGAACCGCCCACAGCCGCCTGCGCCGCCAAAGTCGTATCTGCATTTACTGCTGCAGCTGCGCTGATAGCACCCTCACAAGCCCCCTCAATGGCAGCATTCATATCCTGGCCGGCTGCGATCGCCCCGCTGGCAGCGCCCATTACTGCATCCTGGATTGCCGCGTTGACCTCCTGCCCCAGAACCACAGCAGCCTCCACCGCACCTTTAATAGCTGCTTTGGCTGCCTTTTTTGCCGACATTCCTTCAGCGATGGCAGAGGCAACAGCGGTTTCAACCGCCTCTTTTGCAGTTTTTCCATCTTCCATGGCTGCTATGACTTGGTTTGCCACATCTTGTGCTGTTGGAATGGCAAATGCCTGAGATGTCACAAGAGCGATTGTCAACGTGACGAGGAAACAGAACAGTAGCGAACTTTTGTTTTTAGTTCTCATCACAGCCCCTTTTGCAAATACGTCGTTGCAAAGACCTAAAGAAATCCATTAGATATTCCAATCTATCGCCTACATTTTTATAATGAATACTACTCCAAAGTCAAGTTTTTTCTAAAGCCATTGACACAGACCTGATAAGGGAAGTAATTTTCGAACATTGAACATTGAATATTGAATGAATATTGGGAGATTCGGGGATTCGGGATTCAAGATCGATTGGACTTCCTTCAATTCGCAATCCCTCAATTCCCAAATCTCTCAATCCTTATCGTAAAGGAGAACGTGATGAAACGGCTGGACAAGAAAGTGGGTTTTCTTGGTGCGGGAAATATGGGGGAGGCCATGATCAACGGGCTCATAAAATCGGCTCTGTGTGAGCCGCATCATATTTGGGCGAGCGACGTACGAGCCGTGTGGCTGCACCAACTGAAAGAGACCTATAAGATTAATACCAGTGAGGACAATACAGAGGTTTTTAAGAACGTGGATGTTCTCATCCTGGCGGTCAAGCCTCAGCAGATGGACGAGGTCCTGGATGGGCTTTGCCCGGGATTTCCTCAAACCATAAGAGGGGGCAAGCTCATCATTTCTATTGCTGCGGGTTTTCCCATAGAAAGGATCGAAGAGCACCTGTATTCTCCACTGGACGAGAACTCGCA
Organism: Deltaproteobacteria bacterium; assembly: GCA_030592345.1. Classification (GTDB taxonomy): domain Bacteria; phylum Desulfobacterota; class Desulfobacteria; order Desulfobacterales. Next base: position 6,516 of record JAUVJO010000140.1, on the reverse strand, counting down.
GGGGCTTCTTCCGATTGTTCGTGTCATGCCCAATACCCCCGCCCTGGTCCTGGCCGGCATGGCTGGCATGAGCGGCAACCGCTATGCCAGGGAGACCGATCTAATGGATGCCCGCACCATACTGGAGGCCATTGGAAAGGTCATCGAATTTGAGGAGAGAGACCTGGACGCGGTAACTGCACTGAGTGGTTCAGGACCTGCTTACATCTTCTATGTCATAGAGGCGCTGGTGGAAGCCGGGGCCGGGCTCGGACTCAGGTCATCAGATGCACTGAGTCTTGCACTTGAGACCATTAAAGGTTCAGTAAAGCTCCTGGAAGAAACCGGTGAGGCAGCAGCCTCGCTTAGGAAAAAGGTTACTTCTAAGGGCGGGACGACTGAGGCAGCACTTAACGTGCTGGACAGTCACAAGGTAAAAGAGCATCTTATGGATGCCGTACGAGCGGCGGCTCAACGGTCCAAAGAACTGAGTAGGTAAATATTCACCGCAAAGTCGCGGAGGACGCAGAGTTTATATGTTTTTTTGCGCCCTCTGCGTCTTGGCGGTGAACTATTGTTTGACTGAATCAGGTTAGAAACTTGAATTTAGACCATGCGGTGGAAACGCCGGCAGACCCGAAGCCGATAAGGACGTTGGTGTTGTTCTTTAACTTGCCATCCTGAAACGCACAAGCCATGGCCAGAGGCACTGATGCAGAGACTGTATTTCCAAATCGCTCGTGTGTATTGTATCCCTTCTCTACGCCCAGTTTACACGACTCCATCACCTTTTCGCTCATGGCGTCGCTTGCGGCATGGCTAAAAACGATCTCGTGTTTGAAACTATTAAGCACGGCGTCTCCTCGGTAGTGCTTACACAGCCTGGAAAAGACAAATCGAAAGATTTTTTCCCCATAAGAGAAGAACCTCAGGGGTTCGATTTCGTTTCTCAGCTCGCCATCGCTGTATTCGCTGAAATGGGGCAGAGGTATTTTACACAGGGTGTGACGGTCTCCCCACGTCCTGAAAGAAGCATAATACTCATCATCACCCTCTGAATCGCTCACAATAGTCGCGGTTGCCGCCTCTCCAATGGTAAACGTGGGGAAATTGAATTCAATGTCTTTGAGGGACTTAAACTCGAAATTGGCGTACTCCCTGAAGTTGAACTCGCAGTTTAAGACCATCACATTCTTGTACATGCCGGTTTTAATGAATGAATGGGCCACATGAATTGCCCGCAGCCAGCTCGCGCATGCGTCCAATATGTCAAAACATGTAGCCTTGTTCAGCTTCAGTATTTTTTGAAAAACGTTAGCCGTTGCAGGCTCGATATATCCCCTTCCGACACCCACGTATATCAATAAATCAATGTCTTTCGGAGACATATTGGCCGACTCCAGGGCCTTCCTGCCAGCTTCAACACCAAACTGGATGGCACGTTCGTTTTTGGCTCGATGATATCGCACCGAGGTGACTGACTTCTTGAACAGGTCATTAAACCTGAGCGCCAGCATATCGAGCGCCTTCTGTGTCAAATAGCGCCGGCTTCTGGAAATGATTTCCTGGATAATGTCGGCATTGGTTACAAGCTTGCTGGGGATTGCGTATTCGATTGCACAGTATCTCATCGGAGGTTTCCTTGTCTTAAGTTGAGGCTGTCTAGCGATTTAGTGCCTGTTGGAAGAAGTTTTAAAGCAGATGATATTACCCAATAAGATCCATATTGTCAAGTGCAATTACGCGGAATCAGTTGCTGGCCAGGTGGGTCACCGTGCTCAAGTGAGTCTCTAATTTGCTTTTCTTTTCGGCAAGTTCGCCTTGTTTTTCTCGTACGCCGTTGACGACCTCATCTGGAGCCTTTGTCAAAAAATCTGCATTGTTCAGTTTTTTTCCAATTCCGCCCAACTGTTTGGTGATTTTCGCGATCTCGTTGTTGAGACGGGCTTTTTCAGCTTCAAAGTCGATGATGTCCCTCAATGAGACGAATATCGTACTATCGCCAAACACAGACGTTGCAGATAAGGCTGGGCGCTTGCCAGGCAGGGTAACGTTTAAAGATTCCAGCCTGGCCAGGTTGATGATAATATCCTGATGCTCTTCAATGGTCTGGCGAACATCGTTGTCCGTGGACTGAACAGTGGCCTCTACCAGCCGGGCCGGGGGCACGTTCATCTCACCCCTGATATTTCGTATTCCACTCGTAATACCCATGAGAAGATTCATGGTCGCTTCGGCTCCCGGGTCGTGGCGCTGCTCGTTGCTCACAGGAAATGCCGCCTTCATAATGGAGCCATTGGTACCGGGCAGCTTATGCCAGATCTCCTCGGTAACAAATGGAACAAACGGATGGAGGAGGCGCAGGATTTCATTGAGGACCGAACACAGGACGGCTCGTTGCGTATCAGGGGTACGGCCTTTGTTTGCCTTATCGCCAGAAACTTCCAGCGACAGTTGTGCATAGAGGACGGGCTTGACGATCTCCAGGTACCAGTCACAGAATTCATGCCACAGAAACCGATAAAGGGCGCTTGCTGCTTCGTTGAATTTGTACTCGTCAAGGGCTCGGGTCACGGTTTCAACCGTGCTATTTAGCCTGCTCAGTATCCATCTGCCTGGCAGCGAAAGGCTTTGAGCATCCGGTTGCGAGGAATCAGGATCAAAATCCCTTAGATGCATAAAGGAAAAACGAGAAGCGTTCCAGAGTTTGTTGATGAAGTGCCGGTAACCTTGTATCCTGTCCTCGGAGAGCTTGATATCGCGTCCCTGGGCCGCAAAGGCTGCCAGCGTGAACCGGAACGCATCCGTGCCATACTCGTCAATTACGTAAAGGGGATCGATCACGTTCCCCTTTGACTTGCTCATTTTTTTGCCTTCGGCATCACGGACCAAGGCATGGATATAGACATCCTTAAACGGCACTTCATTCATGAAGTGGAGCCCCATCATCATCATCCGGGCAACCCAGAAGAACAAGATATCAAAGCCGGTCACCAGTACTGATGTGGGGTAAAAGGTTTTGAGCGTTTGCGTGTCATCGGGCCAGCCCATGGTAGAAAACGGCCACAAGGCCGAACTGAACCAGGTGTCGAGGACATCGGTCTCCTGAACAAGGGTTGTTCCTTCACAGGCAGGACACACCTCGGGGGCCTCCATGGCCACGATCAGTTTGCCGCAGGTTTCACATGTCCAGGCCGGAATACGGTGCCCCCACCAGATTTGCCTGGAGACGCACCAGTCCTTGATATTATTCATCCACTCAAAATATGTCTTGGTCCAAACATGAGGTATAATACGGGTTTCGCCTTTTTCGACCGCGGAAATGGCCTTTTTTGCCAGGGGTTTGACCCGAACAAACCATTGCCTGGAAAGATAGGGTTCTACGGTTGTTCGACACCGATAGCAATGGCCCACACTGTGCTGGTAGGGTTCAACCTTTTCCAGGAGCCCCTCCTTGTTGAGGGCCTCAAGGATTTCTTCTCGACATTCAAAACGGTCTTTTCCCTGGAAATGGCCTGCTTGTTCATTCATACGGCCATCGCTTCCAATTACCTTGACAATGTCAAGATTGTGGCGCTGGCCTATCTCAAAATCGTGCGGATCATGTGCCGGCGTGATTTTAAGGGCTCCGGTCCCAAATGACGTGTCCACATATTCTTCGTAGATGATGGGAATTGCGCGGTTCATAAGGGGCAGGATCACCATCTTGCCTTCCATTGCGCGATAGCGTTCGTCACCGGGGTTGACCGCTACTGCCGTATCTCCCAGCATGGTCTCAGGCCGTGTGGTTGCTACGACAATGCCGCCTTCTCGGTTTTCAAAAGGATACCTGACATAGTAGAGGTTACCGTTGTGGTCCTCATGATCCACTTCCAGGTCGGACAGGGCGGTTTGACAACGAGGACACCAGTTTATGATATAATCACCCTGATAGATCATGTCTTCCTTGTAGAGTCTTACAAAAACGCTTTTTACGGCACGAGACAGCCCTTCGTCCATGGTAAAGCGCTCGCGATTCCAATCACATGAAGCGCCCAGGCGTTTCAACTGTTTGATGATAAGGCCACCGTATTCCTCCCGCCACTGCCAGACACGTTCCACGAATTGTTCGCGGCCCAGGCTGTGCCGGTTTTTTCCTTCCTCTGCCAGACCCTTTTCTACCACATTTTGTGTGGCAATCCCCGCGTGGTCAGTTCCTGGCATCCACAGCACGTTGTAGCCCTGCATCCGGCGATAGCGACAAAGAATGTCCTGCAACGTGTTGTTGTGGGCATGGCCCATGTGCAGGACCCCGGTCACATTAGGGGGAGGAATGACAATTGAAAAAGGTTTTTTGTCAGCAACATCCTCTGCCGCAAAAAGGCCTTCCTTTTCCCAGTACGCATACCAGCGCTTTTCCACCTCCCTAGGTTCGTACCCTTTTTCCAGCGTGTCTGAGTTCATCTACTATGCTCCTGAGCCTGATCCGCCTGAGGCGGAGAATTGCACAAAAAACACCTGCCGCGAAAACACGAAAAGGGGATTAATGCCTTAACCCCCTGCGTGATTGAACCGTCAATCTTGAGGAACGTGTTTGCCGATCAAAGCGCCCGCTTAATTCTTTCTATCTCCTTTGAAATGGCTGCCTCGGCAGCTTCGAGAAGTATTTGACCGGCTTTTTTTTCTATAACGTCATTTACCACACGCGTGATAATGACTTCTATCCGCTCGTCAGAAACTCTTTCAAGCACCTCTGATTCAAGGGCCTCATCGGTCGGCCACACAGTGGTCGCCTCCTGCTCTAGCTCGCCAGCAACTGGTGGTATGCCAAGGGAAGTTTCGGGTATCTCCAGACCCATGTTTTCCAAAAGACTATCTTCATCAGATTGCTCGGTGACATGGTAACCCTCTGACAACTCAGATGAGTCTTGTTCGGCCCGAAAACCTTGCACTTCAGCCACGTCATGGAGTTCAAGGATTTCTTCGTCTTCCTGGACGAGATCCTCGACCGCATCAGCCAGCTCGATGAGTTCTTCTCCAGCTTGTCCAGCTTCTTCAGGTCTCTGCGCGTCGTCTGGCAAGTCGATCAGCTCGCTTTCCAAATCATCTGCTAATGGCACATCCACCAGATCGATGATTTCTTCCATCTCATCGGCTTGTTGAAGGGAACTCCTTTCCCCGGATGTCTGATCCCCTGCCTTTCTGTCGTCCGTGTTCATCATGATCAGGTCCTTCTTAATTTTTAGGTTACTACAGACTTTCACATATTAAATTTCACAGCGTTATCGGTCGTCGGCGTATTTCAATACAGCCTCCCCCCTCTGGCCTTGTGGAATTTAATATGTGAAAGTCTGTAGTATGAGTCCAACTGCACCAAGACAGAAATAGATTCGTGTAGTTCCTGATTTTGTTAAAAAAAGTATCATAGTATCTTTCTATGTGTCAAGACCTTTATTAGTCCGGGAATAGCAGAAAAAAAGAATTTACAAAATCATTGCTTTCAGGTACCCGTTTACGGTGCAAGGATGAGACGTTTTTTTATTGACAGGGAGAGTATCCGTTCAGACAGGTCGATGATAACAGGGCCTGATGTCAGACATATTCGAACTGTCTTGCGGCTTGGGCCTGGTGACGAGATCTTTCTCTTTGACGGCCTGGGCTCGGAATATCGTGCGAGAATCATAGATAGCACAAGCAGGGCGATTACGCTGTTGGTTTTATACCGATATTCATCGACTTCAGAATCTCATCTGGAGCTCACCATTGGACAGGCATTGCTGAAGGCCAGAAAGATGGATCGTATTGTAAGGCAGTTGACCGAATTAGGGGCCGTTGGTTTTATCCCGTTTTTCGCTCAACGCAGTGTGCCAAGGCCAAAGATTGGCCGCTTAGCTGAAAGAGAGTGCCGCTGGGAAACCATCGCCAGAGAGGCTCTCAAACAGTGCGGCAGATCCAAGGCACCACGGGTCGGTCCTGTGGTTTCCTTTGAGGATTTGATTAGTTTCGACCAATCGTACGATTACAAGATCATCTTTCATAACTGCCAATATGCTACGATATCAAAGAGTTTTGTGGTAAGCCACCGTCACCTGCGCAAGGTCTTGGCCCTTGTGGGGCCAGAAGGCGGTTTCACAGACAGAGAACTCAAGTTGGCAGTTGACTCCGGCTTTGCCTGCATCTCTCTTGGACCAAGAGTATTGAAATCAGACACGGCCGTTGTGGCAGCAGTCGCCATCCTCCAGCATACCTTTGGGGATATGGGAGGTGTCCAAAAAGATCTTGACAAGGATTAAGCGGTCTAATAAAAAAATGAGATTACGGTGCCGAGGTAGCTCAGCCGGTAGAGCAGCGGACTGAAAATCCGCGTGTCCCCAGTTCGATTCTGGGCCTCGGCACCAAAAAAAGGGGCCCGATTGGCTCCGAGCTCCCAGAGAAATTTTCAGTCTGCATCCCGATTTCGGGAGGAACGTTCCTGTCTTTCACGCCCTTTCCCCTTGACACTGCCCCCCGGCTACTTTATACCTCGGAAGGTCATAAATGGCGATTTTCTCGGTGAGT
>JAUVJO010000211.1 GCA_030592345.1 Deltaproteobacteria bacterium | reverse complement strand
GTCAAGAAGAATATCATCCAAACTTTACGCAAAAAAAAGGAGTTCGTGTTGGGGTTGGCAACGGGAAGTTCACCCACCGGGCTTTATAAGCATCTGGCCAAGGCAGCTAATGCCAGAGAATTTGACAGCAGTCGGATCCGGAGTTTCAACCTAGACGAATATGTCGGTCTCCCCGGCGAAAATGCCCAGCAACGCGCAATACATCCGGAGAGCTACTGCTATTTTATGATCCAGGAATTCTTTGGTCTTCTCACCAACAAATTCATACAAACCAGTGTGCCTTATGGTTGTTTGATCGATCAAAAGCAATTGATGCGCGAACTCAAAGCGCATTGTGAGGATTGGAGACAGGTTGGCACGGATGCGGGCAGGTCGATCGTTATCAAGGCCAAGCCTGCTTCTGAATACCTCGCGTGGGTTTGCGAGACAATACTTAACGGATATGCCCGAAAAATCAAGAAAGCCGGTGGCATTGATTTGCAGATCATTGGTGTTGGCGGACGCGGCCACGTTGCCTTTCACGAGTCCGGAATTCCCTTCAAGGGGAGCAACGTCATACTGGTGAAGCTGGATGACAACACGGTGGCCAATGCCGTGGCGGATGGACATTTTGCGTCTGTAAAAGAATCTCCACGCTACGCCGTCACAATGGGCACCGAACTGGTCTACCAGGCGAAAACCGTGGTGCTGTTGGCTTCAGGCGAACGTAAGGTCGAACCTGTGGTTGAATCGCTGATGGGCGACCCTACCCCGGATGTCCCCATTTCTTTTGGCCAGAAGTACGCAGAAAAAGGCGGTAATATGGTTTATGTGGTGGACAAGGTGGTTGGCCAAGAGCTAATCGCCAACAAAAAGGTGCTCAAGCAGAAGGGGATAAAAATTCAAGACCTGTCATGAAGTGAAGCTCAAGAACGGTACAGGTTTCAGACAGGTTCTCCATCTCCACCTTTTGTTCAAGATCCACAACAGGTACATGGTTTGCTCTGGCCGTAACCGTTCACAGGTTACATTTATAACGTTTTGTAAGATGAACGTCGAATATCGAACATCGAACGTCGAATGAAAAACTATTAACCAATATCGAACATTCAACGGCTATTTCTGCTTTTTCATTTTTTCTCATTCAATATTTCACGACTTGGCGTGATTCGATGTTTGATGTTCATCTTTTTCAGTATCATAAGTTTGTTTCTTTATCTTTTCCCATTCAATATTCGATGTTGGACGTTCGATGTTCGATGTTTATTTTTTTTAGTAGTCCATTCGGATTTCTCCCTCTTGTCCCGCTGAAAGCGGGATGAAATCAATTATCTGAAAACCTATAGAACACCGGTAATGTCGATTGTGTCTTTTTCTGGACAGATTTGGCATATCCATCTTCAAGATTTTTCCTGTCATTTGTAGTACGTTTCAACATTCCAACTTCTCACCACTAAGCTTCTGATGTCTTTGGTTTTTTTTGCCATTAAGGCGGGATCTGTGCCTGACATAAGAACGATCAATGACATCATTGCCACTACAATTCCTTAAATTTTGAAAAAAATTGTTTAAAAAGACTTGACATTATCATTTAATTATATTAATTAAACTATAATTATATTTATTTTACAGATTGGCGACTGGAATTTGTCAGGTTGTGACAGTTCAGCGCCCAAGTCCTGCTATAGGCTGGATTCACTTCGATCCGCCACAGGCGGGTCAAACGGCGGGATTAAGGGTTTTTTCTTGGCCAAACCGGTGGACTATTACGACAAGTTTAGCACGGAAGATGGAAAGGCTGTGTAAAGGATAAGAGGACGTCTCGGAATTTCTACAATCAATTGAAATTATAGTTCTTTATTGGCTGTGTTGCAAAGTCATTCCGGAATGCTGGAATAATGCGAAAAACAGAAATAAGAACGAACACCTTTTGAACCCAATATTGCAGTATTCCAATTGGGGCGAAGCCCTTAAATTCGGTATTGGTAATCGTTTACGGTTCTTTGTTTCCGTTCACCGACGCGCATGAGGTGGCAGAAGGACCGGATGCTTCCTGTGGTCGCACAACGGATAACGGTGAACGGTCACTTGTATTGCAACAATATTTTCGAGGAGGGATTGAAAATGAAAAAGGCCTTAAGACTGTTTTTTGTTGTGTGGTTTGCTGTCGCTGTTGGTTTTCTTGGTGATTCAGCCTTATCATTATCTTTTGCATCGGAAGAATCGAACAATGCAGATTCTTCATCTCCGCTTTTCTATGCGTCACTGGAAAGCAGTCTGTCAGACTTGAGCAGTTCAAGAATCAACCTAAACATGGAACTATTCAGCTCACAGGCCGCCAAACATGAAGCAACTAGCGGCAACAGCGAGCGTGAAGCGAATTTCAAAATTGCAAAAAAACCGTTCCCCACATTAGCTAACACCTGTTATGGCAGCGGTGGTGCTACTTGTAAGGGCGCTGCAACATGTGCTGGATATGAAACATGTCAGGGTACGCTCACGTGCAGCCACACGTGTCCTGTCAAGGGTGGTGCTACGTGTAGGGGCGTGGCAACGTGTGCGGGAAGTCAAACATGTTTGGGCACCATAACTTGCGGTACCACCTGTCCGGGTACTGGTGGTGCCACATGTATCGGTACTGCAACGTGCAGCGCGAACACTTGCTCCGGCCGTATCTGTGAAGAGATGAGCCCGTACCGGTAGAAAGACTTGTCATTGCAATGTAGTTACAGGTCGTACTGGTCTGGGTTGGTAAGAGTTGCTTTTCCGGTAGTTCACACAACATCGCAGAGGTATGCAGCCGTGACCAGTTACAGGATTCGGAAGTGGTCACATACTTGCTGTCAAAAATTTGCTGCCGGTAGTGGTCTGGGGCTGATGGCAACACTGAGTCTCGGGGATGAGACACTGACCTCGGCTCCGGATCTACCGGCCCTTCCTTACTGATTTCCGATCCATTTATATCGACTTTCACATATTATATTTCACAAGGCCAGAGGGAGGAGGCTGTATTGTAATACGCCGACGACCGATAACGCTGTGAAATTTAATATGTGAAAGTCGATGACGTTCTTTAGACCACCCGATATCTGGGTTCACTAATCCGTTCGTTTTTGCACAGGGGGCACCGGCCCGGTTTGGCAAAGCGTTTTCGGGTCTCAAAGACATACCCGCAGGAAAGGCACGTCGAGGGTAAGATAAGGAGCCGTTGTTTTTGTGACGACACAGAACAGGCTATGTGGGAGAGATGGGCATAGACCTCCTTTTCCCTGATACTCAGCATCTGCGAAAGGTCTCTGGCAGTACACTCCCCTTCAGACAGCAGGACGATCATTTGTTGACGAGTCGTTAGCACAAATGGATGGGGGCTATTTTTACGAGATTAATTTGCGCCGTGAAGTGTTGTTAAATACTTTGGTAACCGTTCACAGTTCTCCGTTCTCCGTTTCCCACTCTCTCTATGGTACTGGAGTTTCGTATAAAAATCCCAATGGGCCGGTGAATAGCATCGTGGTGATTAGCCAAAGGGCCGAAACAGAGAGAATGATACAAATGGTCGCCTTAGCCTTTGTCAGGTCATAAACTTGCTGAGCTGCATGAATGGCGACCACAATGCTCCATACGGTGGCAAACAGACCAAGCAGCGGTATGATTGCAACCCAATCGATAATGCCACTTAGGGCCAAGATGCGCACAAAGCCCATGAATTCTTCCTTGCCCTTTGAGTAGCCTGCAGTAAGGTGGACAAAACCTGAAAATAGAAAAAGTGCGGCCACCGAATAGATGGCAGCAACAACAAGGCCGCCAGGACTTGCAAAAGAGAGGACCGACAATCCGCCGCCTATAGCCGTTACAGCAAGCCCAAACCTTATGGCATTGACGTCGCCGGCCACGTCTGACATGGCCGCTCTGTTGAGTTTGACCACTTCAACAGCCTTCTTAAAATAGAAGAGAGCGCCGACAGGTTCAATCTGGGGAGGTTTTTGCGTTTGCATGGGCAGGAAATGTTAGTTCGTGCTCTATTCCAAACAGATACTGGATTCTAGATCCTGGGTACTGGATTAAGGATTGGAAATTGTAGATTTTATCCAGTATCAAGTGACCAGTATCTAGTATCGGACGGTTAGTTCTGAGGGAGTTCCAACAAAGGATATACTCCCGTTTGGGCCAAAAACATTATCTTAGAATCTATAACAGGCCCATAAGTAGTCAGGACCTGTGCACCAGTAGCCGCTAACGACCGGATTTCATTGTTTCCGGCACGGTGTCATATGTCAATGAAAATTTTTCACGAAAGCCATGGCAGGATGAGAATGGAGTTTACTTGAATGTCGTTTCGCTGTAAATAGTTGGGGGCGGCTTTTTGGAGAATTAGCGTTTAGTAGATCGGTCATCGGTCTGAAGTCAACATAGAGGAGGCAGCCGTGATTTGTGAGACAGAAGAGGATGTCTTTAGGGTAGTCAGGGAAAAGAATGTCAGTTTTATACAGTTCTGGTTTACGGATGTTTTGGGAATGTTGAAGAGCTTTGCTGTCACGCCCTCTGAATTGGAGGAAGGGCTGACTGAGGGGATGGGGTTTGATGGCTCTTCTATTGAAGGATTTGCTCGGATCGAAGAGAGTGACATGATCGCCAAACCGGATCCGACAACTTTTCAGTTCGTGCCATGGCGGCGCGGAGACAGGCCGGTGGCAAGGATGTTCTGTGACATCCTTGAGCCTGACGGCACGCCTTATGAGGGTGATCCCCGGTATGTGTTAAAGCGTCTTTTAAAAAAGGCCGCAGACCAGGGGTATACATTTTTGGTGGGGCCGGAGCTTGAGTTCTTCTATTTTGAAAGCAATAAAGCGCCCAAGACATTAGACAAGGGTGGATACTTTGACGCCAGGCCTTTGGATATGGGTGGTGATTTGAGGCGAGAGACGATCTTTGTCCTTCAGAACATGGGAATTCAGGTGGAATACAGCCACCATGAGGTTGCTCCCAGCCAGCATGAGATAGATGTGCGTTATGACGAGGGTTTAAAGATGGCTGACAAAACCATGACCATGAGGATTGTGACTAAAGAGATTGCCAGGCAGCAAGGCGTATATGCCACTTTTATGCCCAAGCCCATCTTCGGAGAGAATGGCAGCGGGATGCACACCCACCAGTCGCTTTTTCAGGGGGACAAGAACGCTTTTCATGATCCTGAAGACCAGTACTATCTTTCTCGCGTGGCAAAGTGCTATATAGCGGGCATTATCAGGCACGCCCGCGAGATGGCAGCGATCACCAACCAGTGGGTCAATTCGTATAAGCGGTTGGTGCCTGGTTATGAGGCGCCGGTCTATGTATCATGGGCAAGGCGCAACCGCTCGGCTATGGTCAGGGTGCCGATGTACAAACCGGGCAAGGAGAAGGCCACGCGCATGGAGTTCCGCTCGCCGGATCCGGCCTGTAATCCGTATCTGGCCTTTGCTGTAATGCTGGCTGCCGGGCTGAAGGGGATTGAAGAGAATTACGCCCTGCCGGAGCCGGTAGAGGAGGATATCTACGAGATGGACGAGGCGGCGCGAAAGGCGGCTGGTATCGATTCTTTGCCGGGAAACCTTTTTGAAGCGATTCGGGAGGTGCAAAGTAGCTCCCTGGTGCGAGAGACGCTGGGGGATCACATTTTCAACAAATTCATCGAGAACAAGAAAATCGAGTGGGATCGCTACCAGACCCATGTGAGCCAGTTTGAGATAGAAAAATACCTGCCTGTGATGTAGGAGACAAAGCAACAACCGTTTACAGTTCTTCGTTCACAGTTCTCCGTTTTCCGTTCACCGAGGGGCAGATGTCAGTGGACAGAGGTCAGAGGTCAGAGGTCGGAGCAGACAACGAATAACCAATAACCAATAACGGACAACGGACAACCAATAACGGACAACGGACAACGGATAACGGACAACGGATAACGGACAACGGATAACGGACAACGGACAACGGATAACGGATAACGGACAACAGTGAACCGTGAACGGGTACTTCTTATAAATGCCTATTGAGATAATGATGTCCGCTCTCAGTCTCACGGCCTGGTAATTCCTGTGCGTGTCTCCTG